>NZ_LGHM01000127.1 GCF_001908185.1 Bradyrhizobium sp. AS23.2 | reverse complement strand
CCGCGCATCGCCGGCCGCCTGTTGCGCCGCGTGCGCGATTTCGCCTCGGCGGCCGATGCCGACAAGATCGACCGCAAAATCGCAGACCACGCGCTGAGCGCGCTTGAGGTCGACGCCGCGGGCCTGGACGCCATGGACCGCCGCTATCTCACGACCATCGCGCTCAACTATGGCGGCGGCCCGGTCGGCGTCGAGACGATGGCCGCAGCGCTGTCCGAGCCGCGCGATGCGATCGAGGACATCATCGAGCCCTACCTCATCCAGTGCGGCTATCTCCAGCGCACCCCGCGCGGCCGCCTGCTTACCTCGCATGCCTTCCGCCATCTCGGCATCGCCGAGCCGTCGCGCGACGCGGCAGCACAGTTCGGCCTGTTCGGCACCGATCAGGCCGAGGACGACTGACTGCCGCAGCCGGTGAACCCACGAGTTTCACTCCGTCACTAATGCGAACGCGCGGCGATCGGGGTCGCCGCTCACGCACATGACTTGAGGGGAACGACATTGGAGTGGGGAGACATGGGGCAGACTGACGCGACATTGCTGGACTCAATCGCGGCTGCGCCGCAGCTGCGCACGCCCGACGAGACCGAGGCGTTTCTGGATCCGATGCCGCTTGGCGAGCTGGCGTCGATGTGGTGTGCGCTTCAGCGCGTCAGCCGCCGCGACCAGGCCGGCAGCATCTGGGCCATCAAACTCTATTTCGATCATTTGCCGCATCGCCGGCCGCACGGAGCGCTCGATCTCGTGCTGGAGGTCCTCAGGACCGAGGCCGACAAGCCCACGGTGATGCAGCTCAACGACAAGTTCCTGCTGGCGCTGTTCTACGCACACGGCGAGGAGATGATGGCGCGGGTCGAGCACGAGGCCGCGCACAATGACCGGCTGCGCTGGCTGCTTGGGGGCGTGCATTTTGGTCCCGACGATCCCTTGAGGCCGCGCATTGCAAGACTTGCCGACAGCGAGGCCTGGCACGCCGACCACCTGGCGCAGCGCACGCCGCGCGAGCCGCTCGATTGCGCCAATATGTCGGTTGCCGAACTCGCCCGCGCCTGGGTCGAGCAATATTCAAGGTCCGAACGCGACCAGGACGACAATCTGTTCGCGATCATGGATTTCGAGCGCGACCTGCGCGAGGACGATCCCGACAAGATGATCGACTGGATCCTTCAGATCTTGAAGATCGAGTCCAATCCGGTGCTGCTGTCGCTGCTGGCCGCAGGCCCTCTTGAAGACGTGATCAGCGTCGGGACGATCGACCGCATCGAGCGCGAGGCGCGCGCCGACTCACGGTTCCGTGAGCTGCTCGGCGGCGTCTGGTACTACCGCGCGTCCGGCGAATTGAAGACGCGGCTGGATGCACTGGTCGGGCAAGGCCGCCGGTAACCATCCGGCAGACATCTGCACGCGGGTGCAGATGGTCTGCACGAGCGCACCCCAATTCCGCTTCAATCGGACGGCATCAAGAGGCTGCATCAGAAGCGGGCTTCCATGATCTCGCGCCGTCACCTCATCCGTTCCATCGGCGGTCTGTCCGCCCTCGGCGTCTCGACCGCGGCCTATGGCGTCGGCGTCGAGCCGGTGCTGCGGCTCCGCGTCACCCGCTATCATCCGACGCCACGGCAATGGCCGGCGGATCTTCCGCTGAAGATCGCGGTGATCGCCGACATTCATGCCTGCGACCCATGGATGTCACTGGAGCGGATCGAGGCCATCGTCGATCGTACCAACGCGCTGAACGCCGACCTCATCGTGCTGCTCGGCGACTATGTCGCCGGCATTCGCCAGGTTACGCGCATCATTCCGTCGAGCGAATGGGCCAGGGTGCTGGCCGACCTCAAGGCGCCGCTTGGCGTCCATGCCGTCATGGGCAATCACGACTATTGGGACGACAAGACCGTGCAGCGGATGGGGCGCGGACCAACGGTGGCGCATCGTGCGCTGGAGGCGGCCGGGATCCCCGTCTACGAGAACGACGCCGTGCGTCTCACCAAGGATGGCCGATCGTTCTGGCTTGCCGGCCTCGGCGATCAGCTCGCCTACTATCCGGCGCAGCGCTATCGCCGCTTGCAGCGCTTCGGCGCCGACGATCTTGCGGGCACGCTCGCGAAGGTTACTGACAACGCGCCGATCATCCTGCTCGCGCACGAGCCCAACATCGCGGCGCGCGTCCCCGCGCGCGTCGCGCTGCAACTGTCCGGTCATACCCATGGCGGCCAGGTTCGCCTGCTCGGCTGGTCCCCGGCGGTTCCGACGCAACACGGCCTTCGGCTCGCCTATGGCCATCTGCGGCTGAAATGCGACGTCATCATTTCCGGCGGCCTCGGTTGCAGCATCATGCCGGTCCGCGTCGGCGTGCCGCCGGAAATCGTCGAGGTGACGCTGGGGCGGGGGGCTTTGGCGGCGTAGCGGCGCTTGCGCGGCCGGCCGTTTTTGCGCAAAACGGACTGGTTACCGAAATGCGAAGAGGCTCGCGACGTGACAGCTCATCTCGACGGCGAGGTCCGCGACGGCCGCCACCACATGCAGGTCCGCGTCTACTACGAGGACACGGATTTTTCCGGCATCGTCTATCACGCCAATTATCTCCGCTTCATGGAGCGCGGGCGGACCAATCATCTGCGGCTGATGGGAGCCGAGCAGCAGGCGCTGTTCGAGCAGCCCGCGACGGAAGATGCCGGCTTCGCCTTCGTGGTGCGCTCGATGCATCTGGATTTCCTCAAGCCTGCGCGGATGGACGACGTGCTCGACGTCGTAACCTGGCCGATCGCGGTGAAGGGCGCCTCCATCATGCTGGCGCAGGAGGTGCGGCGCGGCGAGGATGTGCTGGTGAAAGCCGAGGTGCGCGTCGCCTTCATCAGCGGCGGCCGCGCGCAGCCGATCCCGAAATCGATCCGTACGCTAATGAAGGCCGATCTGATTTCGTGATCGCCCGATAGGTGATGCCCTATCGACTCCACCAACTGCGGCGATAGATTTGCGGCCCCGATCGATCGATGAGGCCATCATGTCGCGCCCGCCGCTTCCGCCCTTCACCCGAGAGACCGCCGCGCAAAAGGCCCGCATGGCCGAGGACGCCTGGAATTCGCGCGACCCGGCGCGCGTTGCGCTCGCCTATACCGAGGACAGCCGCTGGCGCAATCGCTCGGAAGTCTTCCATGGCCGAGAAGCCATCGTCGCGTTCCTCACCCGCAAATGGGAGAAGGAGCAGGACTACCGCCTGATCAAGGACCTCTGGGCCTTCGACGACAACCGCATCGCCGTGCGCTTCCAGTACGAATGGCACGATGCGAGCGGCCAGTGGTATCGGTCCTACGGCAACGAGCAGTGGGAATTCGACGAGCACGGCTTGATGAGACGGCGCGAAGCGTCGATCAACGATATCGCCATCGCGGAGAAGGAGCGCCGGTTTCACTGGCCGGCGCCGGGGCCGCGGCCCGCGGACGTGCCGGGGCTGGGAAACGATCCGTTCTGAGCCGGGACATCATTCTCAACCCTCATGGTGAGGAGCCGCCACCGGGTCCGCGCAATGCGCGGCCCGATGACAGGCTCCGCGGCGTCTCGAACCATGCAGGCCCTACTGCTGCATCTCGGCCTCTATCCTTCGAGAC
Source organism: Bradyrhizobium sp. AS23.2 (assembly GCF_001908185.1). Classification (GTDB taxonomy): domain Bacteria; phylum Pseudomonadota; class Alphaproteobacteria; order Rhizobiales; family Xanthobacteraceae; genus Bradyrhizobium. The sequence goes on along the minus strand of NZ_LGHM01000127.1, from coordinate 43,919 downwards.
GCGCGCAAGAGCGCGCTCCTCAGGATGAGGGGACAGGTCTGCGTGCGAGAAACCTCGTGATCGCCCCACCCAGCTTCGCGTGGTCCATCGGCTGCGCCAGTGACTCCCTCGCCGTTGCAACGACATCATCCGGCGCCTTTCCGTCGCGCAGCTCGCAGCACAACTGCGCGAACTCCACGTTGAATTCCGGATGCGGCTGCACGGTCAGCGTGGTGCCGTTTGCATAGAGCAGGCCGGCATGCGGGGTGAAGTCGGACGAGAGGATCGTCAGCGCGTCGTGCGGGGCCTCGATCACCTGATCCTGATGCGAACAGGCGATGGCAATCTCTTCGCCGTCAATGACGCCGTTGTCCGCCAACACGCGATAGACGTGCCGTCCAATGCCCCAACCATTATCCGACTTGCGCACGGTGCCGCCGAGTGCCTGCGCGATCAGTTGATGGCCGAAGCAGACGCCGACCATTGGCGTCTTGTTTGCGTAAGCGGTGCGAACGAAGTCTTCCAGCGGCGCGATCCAGTCGAGCCCGTCATAGACGCCGGCGGCCGCGCCGGTGATCAGGATGGCCTCGAGCTTGCGCGGGTCGGGAAGCGCATCGCCATTCGGGATGCTGACGATCTCGACCGTGGCCGCCAGGTCCTCGGCGCGGACCATGCGCTCGAACATGTCCGGAAACGAGCCGTGGCGCTCGCGATATTTTTGCGGGACCTGTCCGGTCTCGATGATGGTAATGCGTGCCATGTGCCCTCAGGTAAAGGGTTGCGCGTGCGGTCGCAAGCTTAGTCTCTTTCTGCCTCATGTCGCTGGTGTGGCGCTGTGCGCTCCAGCAGCGCACTCTCCCGGCGCACCTCGTTGAGAAAGGCCTTGGCCAGGCGCGACAGCGGCTCGGCTTCCGACCACCCTGTCTTGCTCGGGCCGACGCTGTTCCGCCGCGTGACGCTGCCGCTGATCCTGCCCGGCGTCATCAGCGGCTGGGCGCTGGCCTTCATCCAGTCTTTCGACGATCTCGGCATGACCGTCTTTCTCGCAGCACCCGGCACCGAGACGTTGCCGGTGCGCATGTTCCTCTGTATCCAGGACAACATCGATCCGCCGGTGACGTCGGTCTCGGCCTGCGTGATCGCGATCACCATGACCGCCGTCATTCTGCTCTACCGCTTCTACGGGCTCGACCGCGTGCTCGCCGGCAGGTGCGATACGGGACGATAGGAGAACCCATGTCCAGGGATTATGACGTCGCCGTCGTCGGCGGCGGACTGCTTGGCTCCGCCATTGCCTGGGGCCTCGGCCGGCTCGGCAAGAGCGTGGCCGTGCTCGACGAAGGCGACATCACCAAGCGTGCCTCGCGCGCCAATTTTGCGCTGATCTGGGTTCAGAGCAAAGGGCTCGGCATGCCGGCCTACACGGTCTGGACCGTGCGGGCGTCGGAAGCCTGGGGCCGGCTCGCGTCGGAGCTGAAGCAGCAGACCGGGCTCGACGTCAGCCTGCAGCAGAATGGCGGTTTTCATCTCGCGCTCGGCGAGGACGAATTCGGCCAGCGCGCCGATTTCGTCAAGCGCATGCACAATCAGGTCGGCGCGGCCGATTACAAGATGGAGATGTTGCCGGCGTCCGAGGTCAAGAAGGCGTTGCCGCTGATCGGTCCCGAGGTCTCCGGCGGCAGCTATTGTCCGCTCGATGGCCACGTCAATTCGCTGCGCACGTTCCGCGCCTTCCACACCGGCTTCAAGGCGTTCGGTATCGACTATTTTCCGGAGCGTCCGGTCTCGGCGATCAGCAAGAGCGGCGGCGAATTCCGCCTGACCACGCCGAAGGGCGAGCTCCGCGCCGCCAAGGTCGTGCTGGCCGCAGGCAACGCCAACCAGACGCTCGCGCCGATGGTCGGCCTCCATGCGCCGATGGGTCCGACCCGCGGCCAGATCGTGGTGACCGAGCGCACCATGCCGTTCCTGCCGCATCCGCTGACCACGCTCCGCCAGACCGACGAAGGCACGGTGATGATCGGCGACAGCATGGAGGACGAGCTCGACGACCGCGCGCTCAAACTCTCGATCAGTGGCGTGATGGCCGATCGCGCGCAGCGCATGTTCCCGCATCTGGCGCGGCTAAATTTGGTCAGGAGCTGGGCCGGTATCCGCGTCATGCCGCAGGACGGTTTTCCGATCTACGACCAGTCGGAGACGCATCCCGGTGCCTTCGTCGCCTGCTGCCATTCCGGCGTGACGCTCGCATCCAACCACGCCTTCGAGGTCGCGCGCATGGTTGCGCAAGGAGCGCTCGAGCCTGAGCTGGTCGGCGCGTTCTCGGCCAGCCGCTTCGGCGGCGCGGGCGCGGCGAACAACAGCGGCTATTAGAGATTTTGAGGAAGGAGCCAAGAGGCATCCCCATGTTCAGACGATCCGAACAGGACAAGCGACCGCAGGTCGAAATCTTCGTCGACGGCGTGGCCGTCGCGGCGCGCCAGGGCGACACCGTCTCCGCCGCGCTTTTGGCCTCCGGCCGCGACGCGCGGCGCTCCACCGCAGTGAGCGGCGCGCCGCGTCTACCCTATTGCATGATGGGCGTGTGCTTCGATTGCCTCGTCACCATCGACGGCGTCGGCAATCGCCAGGGCTGCCTCGTGCCCGTCGCCGAGGGCATGCAGATCGAGATCCAGAAGGGCAAGCGGGAGATCGGAAAATGACTGTCGCTCCCAAGCGCGAAGCTTACGACGTGGTGGTGATCGGCGCCGGGCCCGCGGGTCTTGCCGCTGCTGCGACATCCGCCGAAGCCGGCCTGTCGACGCTGCTGCTCGACGAGAACATCGGCCCGGGCGGCCAGGTATTTCGCGCCATCGCCTCGACACCCGTGACCGAGCGCAATCAGCTCGGCGCCGACTATTGGGTTGGTGCTGATCTCGTGCGGACGCTGCGCGCGAGCAACGCCGAAATCATTCAGCGTGCCACGGTGTGGAGCCTCGATCGCAACCTTGAGATCGCGGTCTCGATCGGCGGCGCCTCCGCCTTCGCTAGGGCGCAGCGCGTGATCCTCGCGACCGGTGCGCTCGAGCGGCCGTTTCCGATTCCCGGCTGGACGTTGCCGGGAGTGATGACCGCGGGTGCGGCGCAAACGATGCTGAAGTCCTCGGCGCTGGTCCCCGACGGTCGCACAGTGATCGCAGGGCAGGGGCCGCTGCTCTGGCTGCTTGCCGCGCAAATCCTCCGCCTCGGCGGCCGCATCGACCGCATCCTCGACACCACCGAGCGTGGCAACTATTTCGCTGCGCTGCCTCACGCCTTCGCCTTCCTGACCTCGCCTTATTTCGTCAAGGGCCTGTCGATGATGCGCGAGGTGCGGGCCAAGGTGCGGGTTGTCTCCGGCGTCACCGAGCTTGCTGCGGCCGGTGACGGCCAGCTCGCGAGCGTGAGCTATGTGGCCGGCGGCAAGCGCGAGACCATTCCCGCGGATCTCTTGCTGCTGCATCAGGGCGTCGTGCCCAACGTCAATCTGGCGATGGCGGCGGGCGTCGAGCATCGCTGGGATGATCTGCAATTGTGCTGGTCGCCGGTGCTCGATGCGAGCGGCAACTCATCGGTCGCCGGCATCGCGATCGCCGGCGACGGCGCCGGCATCGGCGGTGCGACAGCCGCCGTGGTTCGCGGCCGCATCGCGGCACGCGCGGCAGTGGAAGCACTGGCGCCCGCGGCCGCTGCGAAACTCGCGCCGATGGCGCAGCTCCGTGCCGAGCTCGCCAAGACCGAGCGCGGCCGCATGTTCCTCGATACGCTGTTTCGTCCCGCGCCGCAGTTCCGCATTCCTGCCGGCGACACCATCGTTTGCCGCTGTGAGGAGGTGACCGCGAAGGACATTCTCGATGCCGTTGCGATCGGCGCGACCGGGCCCAATCAGCTCAAGGCCTATCGCCGCACCGGCATGGGCCCGTGCCAGGGCCGGCTCTGCGGCCTCACCGTCACCGAGCTGATGGCGCAGGCGCGCGGCAAGACCCCGCAGGAGATCGGCTATTACCGGCTGCGCGCGCCGGTCAAGCCGATCACGCTCGCCGAACTTGCCGCCGTCCCGAAAAGCGAAGCAGACGTCAAGGCGGTGGTGCGCGGATGACTGGGAACGTGGATGCGATCGTCGTCGTCGTCGGCGCGCTGATCGAGGTGGTGGTCACCGCGCTCAAGGGCTGATGGCACAGACCGACCGGGGACGTCAGCGCTCCACGCGCTGTCGTCCCTTCAGGCTTGATCTTGCTCGTCTGCGAGGCTAGTTAGAGACCTCAATCAGGATATTCGCAGCTATGGACATGACCCCGACCGCAAAGCCGACCTGCCTTGCTCACGGGGAATTCCATGCCTGCTTCAATCATTCTGTCGAATCTGTCGCTGTCCACGCCTGACGGCCGTCCTCTTCTCTCCAATATCGATCTGACATTCGCGTCCGAGCGGACCGGTCTGGTCGGCCGTAACGGCGTCGGGAAATCCACGCTGCTTGCGTCGATTTCGGGGGAGCGCGTGCCCCAGTCCGGGCGCATTCTTGTCAACGCGACCATCGGCCTGCTGCGCCAGGACGTTCAACCGCTTGCGGACGCGACAGTGGCCGATCTGTTCGGTGCACGGCAAGCGCTGGAGCTGCTTCGCCGCGCGGAGCGGGGCGATGCCTCGGCCGACGACATCGCCACGATCGACTGGGCCCTCGAAACGCGGCTACAGGCCGCCCTCGCGCGCCTCGGGTTCGATGCTTCTCCCGACACGGCGCTATCCCGTCTGTCCGGCGGCCAGACGACGCGCGTTCGCCTTGCCGCACTGGTGTTCGCCGAGCCCGACTTCCTGCTGCTGGACGAGCCCACCAACAATCTCGACCGGGATGGACGCAAGGCGGTGACCGATCTCCTCGCCGCCTGGCGCGGCGGTGCGATCGTCGTCAGTCACGACCGGGGCCTTCTTGAAACCATGGATGCGATCGTCGAGCTGACGTCGCTCGGGGCAACGCGATACGGCGGCAGTTGGAGCAGCTACCGGGCGCAGAAGGCCGTCGAGCTCGCAGCCGTCAGGCACGACCTCGCGCATGCCGAGAGGCGCCTGTCCGAGGTCGACGGGAAGGCACAGGAGGCCGCGGAGAGGAAAGCGCGCAAGGACAGCGGCGGCAGGAAGAAGGGTGCGAAGGGAGACATGCCGCGCATCCTGGCCGGCGGGCGCAAGGATCGGAGCGAGGATACCGGCGGAAAGACTGCGCAAATTGCCGAGCGGCGGCGCGCGGAGGCGCTCGATGCCGTCGACACGGCGCGTCGGCGCATCGAGATTCTTCAGCCGCTCTCCGTCAAACTGCCCGCGACGAACCTGCCGGCGGGCAGGGAGGTGCTTTGGCTCGACGGGGTCAGCGCCGGCTATCGGCCGGAGCAGCCGGTCTTGCGCGATCTCTCGTTCGCCATCGTCGGACCGGAACGGGTCGCGCTGGTCGGGCCCAACGGCTCCGGCAAGACGACGCTGCTGAAGCTGATCGCGGGCGAGCTGCAACCTTTTTCGGGCACCGTGCGGGTCAAGCCCGACTTCGCGGTGTTCGACCAGAAGGTCAGCCTGCTCGATCCTTCGATCTCCATTCTGGAGAACTTCCGCCGTCTCAATCCGAAAGCGGACCCGAATGCCTGCCATGCCGCGCTGGCCCGGTTCATGTTTCGCGCCGATGCCGCCTTGCAGATCGTTGCCAGCCTAAGCGGCGGGCAAATGTTTCGCGCGGGCCTCGCCTGCGTGCTGGGCGGACCAGCGCCGCCGTCCCTGCTGATTCTGGACGAGCCGACCAATCATCTGGACATAGCGTCCATCGAAGCCGTCGAAGCGGGCTTGCGGGCCTATGACGGCGCGCTGCTCGTCGTCAGTCATGATGAGGCGTTCTTGCAGGCAATCGGGGTTACGCGCCGGCTCGATCTCGCCACCAAGGTGCTGCGCGCCAAGGACGGGATCATCTGATCCCGCCTTACCGTAGCAAAGGAACCGGGCTGCGCCTGCCTTCGATCTGCGCAGCCTCATGCGCTGCCGCCGGGCTCCAGTGCTTCGCCGATCTCCAGCGGATGGGCCATGGTCTCGTGCAATGCGTCGCGATCGAGCTCGCCTTCGGAGATGCTGATGACGACGCAGGCGACACCGTTACCGATCAGATTGGTCAGCGCGCGGCATTCGCTCATGAACTTGTCGATGCCGACCAGGATTGCGATCGACTGGATCGGGATGTCAGGCACGATCGAGAGCGTGGCCGCAAGCGTGATGAAGCCGGCGCCGGTCACGCCCGAGGCGCCCTTCGAGGTGATCATGGCGACGCCCAGAATGCCGAGCTCCTGCCAGATGGTCAGATGCGTGTTGGTCGCCTGCGCCAAAAATAGCGTTGCCAGCGTCATGTAGATGTTGGTGCCGTCGAGATTGAAGCTGTAGCCGGTTGGAATCACGAGGCCGACCACCGAGCGTGAGGCGCCGAGATGCTCCATCTTCTGGATCATCTGCGGCAGCACCGTCTCAGACGACGAGGTGCCGAGCACGATCAGCAGCTCATCCTTGATGTAGGCGATGAAGCGCAGGATCGAGAAGCCGGCAAGCCGGGCGATCGAGCCCAGCACGATCAGCACGAACAGGATGCTGGTGAGGTAGAACGTGCCGATCAGGGCTGCGAGATTGAGCAGCGAGCCGAGGCCGTAGGCGCCGACGGTGAAGGCCATCGCGCCGAAAGCGCCGATAGGCGCGACGCGCACGATGATGCGGATGATGCCGAAGAACATCTTGGCGGCCTTGTCGATCGCGTCCGCGATCGGCTCGCCGGCCTTGCCGAGGAAGGCGATGGCGAAGCCCGAAAGGATCGAGATCAGCAGCACCTGAAGCAAGTCGCCGCGCGCAATCGCGCCCAAATAGCTGTCGGGAATGATCGCCATCAGATGGGCGACGATACCCTCTTCCTTGGCCTTGGTGACGTAGGTTGCCACCGACCTCGGATCGATCGTGGCCGGATCGATGTTGAAGCCGGATCCGGGCTGAAGGGTTCTGCCGACCAGCAGGCCGGCCGCGAGCGCAACGGTCGAGACCGTCTCGAAATAGATCAGCGACTTCAGCCCGACCCGGCCGACGCGCTTGAGGTCGCCCATCGAGGAGATGCCGTGCACCACGGTGCAGAAGATCACCGGCGCGATCATCATCTTGATCAGCGCGATGAAGCCGTCGCCGAGCGGCTTCAAGGCCTTGCCGAGATCGGGGTAGACGTAACCGATCAGCACCCCGAGCACGATCGCGATCAGCACCTGGACGTAGAGGACCTTGTACCACGGCTGATGCCGGCGATGGATGGCTGGCTGGACCGCGACTTGTGTCATATGGTGTGCCCCGGAACGCATTGATCTTGAATGATTTGCATCATGTGATGGCCGCCGTGGAGGCGACAATCACATTTTTGTCGGATCGCACGAAGATCGATCGTTGCACCGCAACTGGGGGGGAATATGTCGACTGCAACAAGCTCGGACGAACAGACGCAAGGCTACTTTCCGCGTTGGACGTTGAAGACCTCGGGGGTGATCATGCCCGAGGAGCGATTGCCGCTCGGCCAGACCATCGTCTCCGGTCTCCAGCATTGCGTCGCAATGTCGGGCTCAACGATCATCGCGCCGCTGCTGATGGGGTTCGATCCCAATGTCGCGGTCCTTTTCTCCGGTATCGGCACGCTGATCTTCTTCGTCATCGTTGCGGGGCGCGTGCCGAGCTACCTCGGCTCGAGCTTCGCGTTCATCGCCGTCGTCATCGCCGCCACCGGCTATGCCGGGCATGGACCGAACCCGAACATCTCCGTCGCGCTCGGCGGCATCATCGGGGCTGGCGTGCTCTATGGCGTGATTGCGTTGGTCGTGATGTGGTTGGGGGTTGGCTGGGTCGAGCGGCTGATGCCGCCGGCCGTCACCGGCGCTGTGGTCGCCGCGATCGGCCTCAACCTCGCGCCCGTGGCGGTCAAGGCGGTGAGCGCCGGCGCGTTCGACACCTGGATCGGGCTCGCGACCGTTCTGATCATCGGCGTGGTTGCCGTTGCTGCTCCGGGCCTGTGGCGCCGCCTGCCGATCATCCTCGGCGCGATCGGCGGATATCTTTTGTACTTGCTGTTCGCGAATGGCCTCGGCTTCGGCAAACCGATCGACTTCGCGCAACTCTCGGCCGCGCCCTGGCTCGGCCTGCCGAACTTCACCACGCCGACCTTCCAGGCCGATGCGATCTTCCTGATCGCGCCGGTTGCGATCATTCTCGTTGCCGAGAACCTCGGTCACATCAAGGCCGTCGGCGCCATGACGGGCCGGAGCCTCGATGGCTATCTCGGCCGCGCCCTGCTCGCCGACAGCCTCGCGACGATCGTGGCGGCCTGCGGCGGCGGCACCGGTGTCACCACCTATGCCGAGAACATCGGCGTCATGGCGGCGACGAAAGTCTATTCGACTTTGCTGTTCGCGTTCGCGGCCACGGTGTCGATCCTGCTCGGCTTCTCGCCGAAATTCGGCGCGCTCATCCTGTCGATTCCCGGTCCCGTCATCGGCGGCCTCTCGATCGTGCTGTTCGGATTGATCGCGGCGATGGCCGGGCGGATCTGGGTCGAGAACAAGGTCGACTTTGCAAATCCGGCGAACCTGATCACCGTCGCCGTGGCGCTGACCGCGGGGGCCGGCGACCTCACGCTCAAATTCGGTGCGTTCACGATCGGCGGGATCGGCACGGCCACCTTTGGTGCCATCATTCTTTATCAGATCCTGACCTCGCCGCTGGCGCGTCGCGCGGAATGAATCCCAGACCTGCGCTGACGAGATGGAACAAAACTGCCGGTTCCGTCGATGACGATCATTCCGGAGAAAGCCCATGCCGCAGACCGATCGCTCACCCCCGTTTCCCTCGCGCCTCGTCGGCCAATACGCGCTGGTGACCGGCGCTTCCCAAGGCATCGGCCGCGCCGTCGCCATCCGTTTCGCCCAGGAAGGCGCGACCGTTGCCATCAACTATTTCGAAAATGCGGAGCGGGCGGAGGAGACGCTCGCGCTCGCTCGGACAGCTTCGAGCGATCGCGGCCACGGCCGGCTCGATCACTGCATCGTCAAGGCCAATGTCGGCAATGAGCAGGACATCGTCACGATGTTTGAAACGATCTTGGCGCGCTGGAAGCGCCTTGATTGTCTCGTCAACAATGCCGGCTTCCAGAAGGAATCGCCAAGCGATGCGCTCGACGTCGAAACCTATCGCCGCATCATCGACGTCAATCTGAATGGCGCCGTGCTCTGCGCGCAGAAGGCGCTCGCGCATTTCGTGGCGCGCGGCGGTGGCGGCAACATCATCAATTGCTCGAGCGTCCACCAGATCATTCCGAAGCCCGGCTATCTCGCTTATTCGATCAGCAAGGGCGGCCTGGCCAATCTGACGCGCACGCTGGCGCTCGAATTCGCCGGCCGCGGCATTCGCGTCAACGCGGTCGGGCCGGGCGCGATCGACACGCCGATCAACGCGGCCTGGACTGGCGATCCCGCAAAGCGCGGCGTCGTCACCAGCCACATTCCGCTGGGCCGCGTCGGGACCCCGGAAGAGATCGCGGCCGTGTTCGCCTTCCTCGCCTCGGATGACGCGAGCTACATCACAGGGCAGACCATCTATGCCTGCGGCGGCCTGACGCTCTTTCCCGAATTCCGCGAGAATTGGGCGAGCTAGGTGTAGTCTTCAGGAAGCGACCTCGTTCTATCGCGGGGGCGTGCCGCCGGAGCGACGGTGATCTGGCAAAACGCCGCGGTGCAAACTACATCATGTGCCATGACAAATGCTCCGCTGGCAAACCCTCCGCTCCAGGATTTCGTCGACCGGCACGAACGTCTGTTCGTGCTGACCGGCGCCGGCTGCAGTACCAATTCGGGCATTCCCGACTATCGCGACAGCCACGGCAACTGGAAGCGGACCCAGCCGGTCAACTTCCAGGCCTTCATGTCGGAAGAGCCTACGCGCCAGCGCTATTGGGCGCGCAGCCTGATCGGCTGGCGACGCTTCGGTCAGGCGCGTCCGAACGATGCGCATCATGCGCTGGCCCGCCTCGAGGCGAACGGGCGGTGCGGGATGCTGCTGACCCAGAACGTCGACCGGCTGCATCAATCCGCCGGCCACCGGCAGGTGATCGACCTGCACGGCCGGCTCGATCTGGTCCGCTGCATGGGCTGCGGCGGCAAGACGCCGCGCAATGAATTCCAGGAGGCGCTTGGCCGTGCCAATGCGGAGTGGCTGACGCTCGATGCGGCCGATGCACCGGACGGCGACGCTGATCTCGAGCACGCCGACTTCTCGTCGTTCAAGGTGCCGGCGTGCGAAGCCTGCGGCGGCATCCTCAAACCCGACGTCGTGTTCTTCGGTGAGAACGTTCCCCGCGATATCGTCGCCACGGCGCAGGATCACCTGGAGCAGGCCGACGCGATGCTGATCGTCGGCTCCTCGCTGATGGTCTATTCCGGCTTCCGCTTCGTGCAGATGGCGGCGCGCCGGCAGATTCCCATTGCGGCGGTCAATCTCGGACGCACCCGCGCCGACGATCTCCTGACGCTGAAGGTGGAGGAGCGCTGCGAGGCGGCACTTGCATTCCTGCTCTGAGCGGCCGGCGTCGCGAGCACTCTCCTATCGCATAGGTGCCACGAAACCGGCCCCGGCGGCTTCACCATTTGCGCCGCCGCTGGTATGAAAATTGCTGCGGTTTCGACCCCAGTCTGACGATCAGCACGGAGAATTTTGGAATGCTTGAGGGAGCCGAGGTGCGCCTTGCCGTGGATATCGGCGGCACGTTCACCGACATCGTGCTGGACGTGGGTGAGGTGCGCAAGACGCGCAAGGTGTTGACCACGCCGCAGCGGCCCGAGCAGGCGGTGCTGGACGGGATGCGTCTCATTCTCGCTGACGCGCGCGCGCATGTCAGCGACATCGACGTCTTCATTCACGGCACCACGCTCGCGACCAACGCCATCATCGAGCGGCGCGGCGCCAAGACGGCGCTGATCGCCACGAACGGCTTCCGCGACGTGCTCGATATCGGCACCGAGAGCCGCTACGACCAGTACGATCTCAGCATCGACAAGCCGAAGCCGCTGGCGCCGCGATCCCTGCGCTTCACCGTCCCCGAGCGCATCGACGCCCATGGCGCGGTCCGCCTGCCGCTGGATGAGGCCGCGGTGCGCGCGCTCGCGCCGAAACTGCGTGCGCTGAACGTCGAGAGCGTCGCGATTGCCTTCCTGCACTCCTACGTCAATCCCGAGCACGAGCGCCGCGCGGCCGCGATCCTCGCCGAAGAGATGCCCGGCATCTCCGTGACGGTGTCCTCCGCCGTGTGCCCGGAGATCCGGGAATATGAGCGCACATCGACCGCCGTCGCCAACGCCTATGTGCAGCCGCTGATCGACGGCTATCTCGCCCGCATGGCCCACGCCTTGCAGGTCGAGCAGTTCCGCGGCGCGATCTATCTCGTCACGTCCGGTGGCGGCGTGACGTCGATCGAGACGGCGCGGCGTTTTCCCGTGCGTCTCGTCGAGTCCGGCCCTGCCGGCGGCGCGATCTTCGCGGCGCAGATCGCGGCGCGCCTCGGCGAGCGCAAGGTGTTGTCCTTTGACATGGGCGGCACCACCGCAAAAATCTGCCTGATCGAGAAATTCCAGCCTGAGACTTCGCGCGTGTTCGAGGTCGATCGTGCGGCGCGCTTCCTCAAAGGCTCCGGCCTGCCGGTGCGCATCCCCGTGATCGAGATGGTCGAGATCGGCGCCGGCGGCGGCTCGATCGCGCATGTCGACGCGATGAAGCGCGTCACCGTCGGGCCCGAGAGCGCCTCGTCGGAGCCCGGGCCCGCCTGCTACGGCCGCGGCGGCCAGCGTCCGGCGGTGACGGATGCGGACGTAGCCCTCGGCATGATCGATCCCGACGCCTTTGCGGCCGGCACGATCAAGCTCAGCCCCGAGCTTTCGAAGCAGGCGCTGCTCCGCGACGTCGGCGAGCCGCTGGGTCTGTCGGCGGAAACCGCGGCTTATGCCGTGCATGAGGTCGTCTGCGAGAACATGGCGAGCGCCGCGCGCGTGCATGCGGTCGAGCGCGGTGAGATTGTCGGCCAGCATACGCTGATCGCGTTCGGCGGCGCCGCGCCGTTGCATGCGGCGCGTGTGGCCGAGAAGATCGGCGTCTCCAGGGTGATCGTGCCGTCGAATGCCGGTGTCGGTTCTGCCGTTGGCTTCCTCGCGGCTCCCATCGCCTATGAGCTGGTGCGCAGCCGACACGTCCGGCTCGACGATTTCGACACCGAGGCGGTTTCCGATCTCTTGCAGGAGATGGCGGTCGAAGCGCGCGCGCTGGTCGAGCCCGGCGCAGCCGGCGCACCGGTGCGCGAGCGCCGCGCCGCCTTCATGCGCTATGTCGGCCAGGGCCACGAGATCACGGTCGAGCTGCCGAACCGGCGGTTGACGGGGAGCGATCTCGCCGGCCTGCGCCAGAAGTTCGAGGCGGACTATTCTGCGATGTTCGAGCGGCCGATCCCGGGCGCCGCGATCGAGGTCCTGAGCTGGTCGGTGCTCGCGAGCACCGAGGCGCGCAATCCGCCCGCGGTTGCGGCCGTCGCGCGCAAGCCGGCGGGTAAGGCCTCCGGCAGCCGCAAATTCTTTGACGGCCGCGCAGGCGAGGTGATTGAGATCCCGCTCTATCGCCGCGAGGACATGGCGCCGGGCACGACCATCGCAGGTCCCGCCGTGATCGCAGAGGACGAGACATCAACCTTCGTCTCCACGAGTTTTGACGCCCATATCGACGGTGCCGGCAGCATCGTCATGGAACGAAAGGCGGCCTAATTATGAGCAAGGCAAGCGGCGCGAGCCTGATCGACCTTCAGATCATGTGGCACCGGCTGATCGCCGTGGTCGAGGAGCAGGCGCAGGTGCTGCTCCGCACAGCCTTCAGCCCGATCGTGCGCGAATGCGGCGACCTCTCCGCCGGCGTGTTCGACCTTAGGGGACGGATGCTGGCGCAGGCGGTGACCGGCACGCCCGGTCACGTCAATTCGATGGCGGAATCGGTCAAGCACTTCATCGCACATTTCCCGCTTGAGACGATGAAGGAGGGCGATGCCTACATCACCAACGACCCCTGGATGGGCACCGGCCATCTCAATGATTTCGTCGTCACCACGCCGTGCTTCAAGGACGGCAAGGTCGTCGCGCTGTTCTCCTGCACCAGCCATCTGATGGACATTGGCGGCATCGGCTTCGGACCCGACGCCACCGACGTGTTTATGGAGGGGCTCTACATCCCCATGCTGAAGCTGATCGACCAGGGCGTCGTCAACGAGACGCTGATGGCGATGATCCGTACCAACACGCGGCTGCCGATCGACACCGAGGGCGACACCTATTCGCTGGCCGGCTGCAACGACGTCGGCTGCGAGCGCCTGGTCGAGATGATGGCTGAGTTCGGCATCGACACGCTCGACGAGCTCGGCGACTACATCTGCGACCGCTCGCGCGAGGCCGTGCTTGCCGAGATCGCGAAGCTGCCGAAGGGAAGCTGGCGCAACAGCATGGTCGTCGACGGCTATGACGCGCCGGTCACGCTGGCCGCGACGCTGACGATTTCGGAAGAGGGCATTCATGTCGATTTCGACGGCACCTCGGCCGCATCGAGGTTCGGTATTAACGTTCCCTTGTCCTATACGACGGCCTACACCGTGTTCGGCCTCGGCTGTGTCGTCGCATCGCAGATCCCGAACAATGCCGGCTCGCTCTCGCCGCTGACGGTGTCGGCGCCCGCGGGCGCGATCCTCAATGCGCCAAAGCCCGCGCCTGTCGCCTCCCGCCACATCATCGGCCAGATGCTGCCCGACGTGGTGTTCGGCTGCCTGCGCCAGATCATTCCGGAGCGCGTCCCGGCGGAAGGCACCTCGTGCCTGTGGAATCTCAACGTCCGCGGACAGACCCGCTCGGGCGTCGGCGGCAATTACGGGTTCTCAATGGCCGTGACCAGCAACGGCGGCACCGGCGCGCGCTTCGGCAAGGACGGGCTCTCCGCCACCGCCTATCCCAGCGGCGTGCGCGGCACGCCGGTCGAGATCGCGGAGACGCAGACGCCGCTGATGTTCTGGCGCAAGGAGCTGCGTCCGGATTCCGGCGGAGCAGGGCGCACCCGCGGCGGCCTCGGCCAGATCATCGAGGTCGGCACGGGCATCGACGCGCCCTTCGACATCCTGGCGGCGTTCGACCGCATCGATCATCCGCCACGCGGGCGCGATGGCGGCCGGGATGGCGAGGCCGGCTATGTCGGCCTGAAGTCCGGACAGAAGATGCGTGGCAAGGGCTTTCAGACCGTTCCGCCGGATGATCGGCTGGTCGTGATGACACCCGGCGGTGCCGGCATCGGTGCGCCCACGATGCGCGATCGCGCGGCGGTGAGGGACGATGTCGAGAGCGGGCTGGTGTCTTCAGAAAATGCCCTGGCGATCTATGGGCACGCGGGGTGAGGTGGCTCTATCGCCTGCGTCGCCGTTCTATCTCGTCATGATGATCTCGACTTCGTGCTGCTGCTGCTGCTGCTGCTAACGATCGGGCCGGGCAGTGACGCGATCGTGCCGAAAGTGCTTTGCGACTTGCCCGCTTCAGTCCGGGATTTGTCGATTGAGACAAAACGGCAGCGTTGCTGCCGTTTCAAATTCGCCCTCGCGCGTCAAATTCACGCCGTGCGCGCATTCCGTCTTTGCACGCACTGTGATCCGGCGTACGCTATGCCTGCTAGCAGAAGTACAACAGCAACCACTCCAGTGAACGTAGCTCCTTTGGCGATGTGCGCCGAAAGAGGGGGACATCTGTTGGCGGTTCGGAGAACTATCGACGTGTACTGAATTGCAAATACCCCTCGCACCGGCGCTTGCAAGACGCAATCAACAGACACAAGCGGGAGGAAGTGCACATGAGGAAGCAATGGCTTAACTCGGGCTTACCTGTTCTCGTCGCTGCGACACTTGCGACGTCGGCGGCGTGGGCTCAAGCCGTGGATACTGCCCGGATCGATGCCGCCGGTCAGAACGATTGGCTCACCTATCACGGCTCGTACAAGTCGTATCACTACAGCCCCCTCTCACAGATCAACGCCGGCAATGTGAGCAATCTGGGTGTCGCCTGGATCCACATCCCCGGACGTTCGACGCGAGGGCTGCAATCGATGCCGCTCGCGGCCGATGGCGTGCTCTACTACACCGGCTCCTATAGCCGCACCTTTGCGCTGAACGGCGCTACCGGCGAGGTGATCTGGTCCTACTTCCCCGAGCTGGATGAAGCCTTGATCGCGCGGCAGACCCATTCGCCCTACAATCGCGGCGTCGCACTCGGCGAGGGAAAGGTCTATGTGGGGACAATGGATGGCCGTCTCATCGCGCTCGACATGAAGAGCGGAAAGGTCATGTGGGACACCAAGCTGATCGATTCCCAGAAGCTGACCGTTGGGTTCACCGGAGCGCCGCTTTATGCCAAAGGCACGGTGGTGATCGGCGCGCAGGGGGGCGAATGGCCGGGCCGGGGCCCGATCTTCGGTGTTGATGCTGCCACCGGCAAGAAGAAATGGGAATTCCTGACGGTTGCCGGCACCGACGAGGCCATGAAGACCTGGGGCAATGACTCCTGGCGTACCGGCGGTGGCGGCGGCTGGATGCCGGGTACCTACGATGCCGAGAACAACGCGGTCCTGTGGGGCACTGCCAATCCGGCGCCGCTCTACGACTGGTCGGGGGCCGACTACAAGACGCAAGGCGCGCGTCCGGGAGACAATCTCTACACCACCTCGGTGATCGCGCTCGATATCGATACCGGCAAGCTGAAATCATATCACCAGGAACTGCCTCACGACGCCTGGGACTTCGATAGCGCGGTCGGCGAGTTCGTGATGCTCGATCGCGACGGCCAGAAATACGTCGTCCATCCGAACAAGAGTGGATACATCTTCGTCTATGACCGCAACCTCGGCGTCAAGAACGTCTGGCGGATCACGCAGAACAGCAATTTCGTCAAGGACATTGATCCCAAGACGGGTGCGCTGATCGGCCGTCGCGACTTCTCCGCCGGCAAGGTTTCCGAGCCGTTGTGCCCGCACATTTCCGGTGGGGTGAGCTGGAACTCCGGTTCGTACAACCCGAAGACGGGGCTCTATTACAAGCTCGGCCAGGAATGGTGCATGAACCTCGAAGTTCAGAAGACGACCCCGATCGTTGCTCCTCAGGCCCAGCTCAACATCGGCGCCGACTTCAAGATCACGCCGCCCCCCCGGCGGAGAGATCTATGGCCATCTCGACGCGCGCGACCCCATCACCGGCGCCAAGAAGTGGGAAGTCCGCTTCCCTGAGCCACCGCTCGGAAGCGTATTGTCGACCGGAGGCAATCTGGTGTTCGTGCCGGATTCGCGAGGCACAGTTCATGCCTACGATGCCGACTCCGGCGCCGAGCTGTGGAGTCACGGCGACGGCACCGGCCATCAGGGCGGCATCATCAGCTATGCCGTCAACGGCAAGCAGTACGTCGCCGTCGTCGCCGGCTTCGGCGGCATGGCTTCGGATGACTACGCGCCGACCTTCGGCGGTGTCTACAAGAGCATGCCGCGCGACGACGGCGCGCTCGTCGTCTACAGTCTGAGATAAGGCCATCGTGACGCCGGGAGGGAGCGACGTGACGCCGCTCCCTCCCATCGAAGCGGAGCTGATGCGCCGCGACGCATTGGATTCCTGAGAGGTAGGTTTAGCCGGTATGCGATTGGCTCGGGACATCACGACGTTGTCGACGTCGACACTTGCCGCGCTTCTCACGATTTCAGTCTTGCCTTCTCGCGCGCAGCAGCCTCCTCCGCCCGCGCCGGATAGTGGACAGGTCGATGTCGGACAGTTGTTCGCGACGACCTGTGGCTGGTGTCACTCCGACGGCGGTCGCGCTGCCGGCAAGGGACCGCAGCTCATGGACACCAAGCGGGATGACGACTTCATCCGCAACCGCATCAAGAACGGTAAGGAGGGCGCGATGCCCGCCTTCGGCGAAACGTTCAGCGATGCGCAGATCGACGATATTATCAAGTACATCCGCGCCCTGAAGCCACACGAAGGCTAAACCGGGAAACCAGTACTGATCTGCACCGGAAATCTCATGAAGACCTGTCTCCTCCTCGTGGTCGGCGCCCTGCTCGGACTTACCAATGTGGCGCAGGCCCGTTCCCTTGATGCGATCCGCGAGTCCGGCGCGCTCGGACTGTGCGCCCACCCCAACTCGCTGCCCTTCGCCAACAAGGCCGGTAACCCTCCGGGGTTTCAGATCGAGTTGGGCCACGCGCTCGCGCGCGAGCTTGGCGTCTCGCTCAGGCCCGATTGGATCATCACACAGTACCAGATGCGCAGCGCCGGCTGTGACATCGTGCTCGACATCATCGCCGATCGCGAGGCGCAAGGCGAAACCCGCTTGAGGATATCTAAACCGTACTATCGCACGGGCGTCGCGCTCGCGGTGCCGTCCTCCAGCGCGCTGACCTCGTTCAAGAGCCTCAACGAATCTACCAAGGTGGGAGTGCAGGTCGGATCCGTCGCAGCCATGATCATCGGTCAGCGGCGCGTACCAACATCGACGTTCGGCTTCGAGACCGACAGCCTCGATGCGGTGTCAAATCATGACATCGATGCCGCCGCGGTCACGCCCACCGCGGCGAGCTATTTCAATCTGACGCATCCGGACAAGGCACTCCGAATACTGGATCGCGACGAGAGCGTGGCCGATCTCAACTGGAATGTCGCTGTCGGCATGGTCCGTCCGGATGATGCGCTGCGCGAAGCCATCGACCGGGCACTGGAACGGCTGCGCAACGACGGTACAATCGACCGGATATACGGCCACTATGGGATCGTGCTGCAAGCGCCGAAATAGCTGAATTGCTCGAAAGAACGACGCCTTCCCGGCCCAGCCGGGACGACGTCGCTATGTGAAACATCAGATATGGCTTCGGCCTTAGGCTGCCGCCTTCTTCCGCGCCTGCTCGGCCTTGTACAGCTCGAACTCTTCCGCAATCGCCTTCGCGATCGAGGGGCGCTGGCGCAGGCGCTCGTAATAGGCCTTCAGGTTCGGCCATTTCGCAAGCTCGATCGGCGGCGTCGCCATGGTCCAGTTGATGACCGTGACGAGATAGGCGTCAGCCACACTGAAATGGTCGAGCAGGAAGTCGCGTCCCTCCAGGTACTTGTCGAGATAGTCGAGCCGCGACAGGTTCTTCTCCAGCACGTAGGCTTTTGCTTCCTGCGGCGCCTTGCGGTCGAGCACGGGGACGAACAGGCCCTTGTGTAGCTCGGTGCCGATGAAGCAGAGCCATTGATGCAGACGCGTGCGATCAATGCCCTGTGCTGCGCCCAGACCAGATTGCGGGAAGCGGTCTGCGACATATTGCAGGATCGCCGCATTCTCGGTCAGCACCACGCCTTCATCGGTGCGCAGCGTCGGCACGAGGCCGATCGGGTTCACGTTACGGAAGTCGGAGCCGTCGCTCAGCACCTTCTTCGTCGGCGGATCGACTTCGAGATAATTCGCCTCGGCGCCGGCTTCGTACAGCGCAACGCGGGTCGCCATCGAACAGGCGAGCGGCGAGAAATAAAGATCCATCTTGGGGCTCCTTGGGCAATTCCTTGGTGTGACTTTTGGAGTGTCGCTCAACCTGGCCAGATTGATTTTTGTACTGTCTTGCATAATATATCGTCGGTCAAGGATTAAATTGCGAAATGGTACAAAAATCGAAGCCGCCGGCTGTGGCCACTCCCCCCAAGCGTCGCGGCCGCCCGCGCGCCTACGAGCCCGACGTCGCGCTTGGCAAGGCACTCGATCTGTTCCGCCGGCAGGGCTTTGCTGCGACCTCGCTCGACGATCTCAGCGAGGCCACCGGCATGAACCGGCCGAGCCTCTACGGCGCCTTCGGTGACAAGCGCGAGCTCTACATCAAGAGCTACCAGCGCTATCGCGAGGAAGCCCGCGCCGCGATGGTGGAGATCTTTCGCCAGGAGATGCCGGTGCGCCAGAGGCTGGAGCGCATCTTCGCCTCGGCGCTGAACATCTACCTCTCCGGTGAGAGCGGTCCGCGCGGCTGCTTCACCGTGGTGACCGCGGCCTCCGAAGCGGTGGGTGATCCCGAGATCCGCGCCATGGTGCTCGAGGGCCTCACCGAACTCGACAAGGCTTTTGCAAGTTGCTTCCGCCGCGCAAAAGAAAAAGGCGAGTTGCCGGAGAGCGCCGATCCCGCCGTGCTGGCCCAGCTCGCCTCCGCAACCGTGCACACCATCGCCATCCGCGCGCGCGCGCGTGTCCCGCGCAAGGATCTGGAAGCGATCGTGAAGGGCGCGATCGATGTGATGGTGGGCGCCAATAGCTAGGCCGTCGATCCGGACCAGCGCAGCGCCGGGACGACACCGAGAAAGTAGCGCGATCCCGCGCCTGACTACGCCGCCCGGATATGCGCGAGGAAGCGATCGACCTCGTCGCGAAGCCGTTGCGATTGCTTCGACAGTTCGACCGCCGAGCCCAGTACTTCCTCCGCCGCCGTTCCCGTCGCTGCGATGCCGTCGGTGACGCCTGCGATGTTCTGCGAGACTTCGCCGGTGCGGGCGGCGGCCTGCTGGACATTCTGCGCGATTTCCTGCGTCGCTGTGCCCTGCTGGCTGACGGCGGCCGCGATGGCTGCGGAGATCTCGTCGACCTGCTGAATCGTCGCACAGATCGACTGGATGCCGTCAACTGCGCCGGTGGTCTCGCCTTGTACCGCCGTCACTTGCGCGCCGATCTCCTCGGTCGCCTTTGCGGTCTGTGTCGCCAGCGCCTTGACCTCCGACGCCACCACCGCAAAGCCGCGGCCGGCCTCACCGGCACGCGCAGCCTCGATGGTCGCGTTCAGCGCCAGCAGATTGGTTTGCCCCGCGATGCCGTTGATGAAGGAGACGACGTCGCCGATCTTCTGTGCCGCGTCCGCAAGGCTCTGCACGCGCGCGTTGGACCTTTGTCCGTCACTCGCGGCCTTGCCCACCACCTCGGTGGCATGCGCGAGACGGCGGCTGATCTCGCTCATCGACGACGACAGCTCTTCGGCCGCGGCCGCGACCGTCTGCACGTTCTCCGAGGCCAGCGCGGAAGCCGAGGACACCGCATGTGTCTGCGCCTTCGATTGCGCGACGATGGCCGACATCGACCGTGCCGTCTGCTCCATCTCGACCGCCGCGGAGGATACAGTGGCGACGACCTCGCTGATGCTCGCCTCAAAGCTGTCGGCGAGCGCGGCGAACGCCCGCCGCTTCTCCCGCTCGGACTGTGCCACGGTGTCGGCCTGCTGGGCCTGGAGGCGGTTGAAGCTCACGGCGTTGTCGCGGAACACCGCGACCGCCTTCACCATCGCGCCGACCTCGTCGTTCGCCTTGCTGGCGGGAATGGCAACGTCGAGACGGCCGTCTGCGAGCTCGCGCATGACGCTCGTGATCGACAGGATCGGATGCGAGATGCTGCGGGCGATGAGATAGCCGACGATTGCGGCGAGCCCGAGCCCGAGCGCGGCGATGCCGAGCGAAAGCCACCACGCGCGATCGGCGGAAGCGACATAGTCGGCATTGTCCATCACCAGCTCGACGGCGCCGAGCGGCTTGCCGGAAAAGTCCTTGATCGGTCCGAGCAGCGCGGCGACCGGCGTGTCGTCGAGCTTGGCCTGTCGCACCGTGAACTCGCCGCCGGCGGCGCGACCGTAATTGGCCGCATCGAAGAAGCTCTTGCCCTTCAACGTGCCGCCGAACAGCTTGAAGCCCGAGCCGTCCGCGAGGTGGAAGGCAATGTCGACATGGCGGTTGAGCTTGAAGTCGTCGAGGAAGGACTGGCCGAAGGTCAGGCCGAACTCCACGGAGCCGAGATGCTTGCCGGCTTGCGCTATCGGCACCACGCCGCGGATGCCGAGCCCAGCCACGCCGCCTTCGAGGCCGACGACAACCTTGTGCTCCTGGTTGGCGACCAGAACAGTCTTGCGGAAGCTTGAGAGGTCGTCGCCGAATTTGGCGGGCTGGTGGATACGCAGGAACGAGGTTGCTGGCGCCACATGAAACTGGAACTGGTCGACGCCGTATTCCGACTTGGTCGCGGCAAAGACCGGCCCGAACAGGCCGACCAGGGCGTTGCGGTCCTGCTTGGCCATCGCGTCCTGCGTGGCAGGCATCGCGGCCACGACGGCGCTCATGGCGGCAGCGCGGTGAGATTCTTCCGCAATCCGCGACAGCAGCGCATCATAATGGCTGCGCAGCTCGCGCTGGTCGGCGCGGTCGATGATCCCGGCGATGATCCACATCGCCCCGAGCACGGCAAACAGCGCGGTCGCCGCCGCGGTGACCGCCAGGGCAACCGTGATCCGCATCCTGAGGCCGAGGCGCGCGCGCATGTCCGACTCGTTCTTTGAGCGTTGGTTAAGAACGCCTACCAAATTCTCGCTAAGAGAGGGTGAACGGGGAGGCACGGCTAGTGGTTGTGGTCGGTGGGCCGCCGGGCACAAAGGTGTCGTCCCGGCCGAAGCTCTAATACCCCCGCGCCCGGTCCACCACGTTCTCCAGCGCACCGCCCGCCTCGAACCGGGCGATCTGCTCGGCGACATAGGCCGAGATCGCGTCCGCATCGGTGTCGGCCGCGTTGTGCGGAGTTAGCACCACCTTCGGGTGGGTCCAGAACCGGCTGTCCGCCGGCTGCGGCTCCTGCACGAACACGTCGAGCGAGGCGGCGCCCAGCGTACCGTCGTCGAGGCAGGCCAGGATGTCGGCTTCGTTCTGGAGGCCGCCGCGGCCGGCATTGATCAGCACCGGCGCGCCGAGCGGACTCTCGCGGTTGAGTTTTGCGAAGACGTCGCGGTTGAGAATGCCGTGCGTCTCCGGCGTCAGCGGCAACAGGCAAACCAGGATGTCGGTCGCGCGCAGGAACGCGTCGATCTGAGCGCTGCCTTGGAAGCATTCGACGCCCTCGATCGTGCGCGGGCTGCGACTCCAGCCGGTGACGCGGAAGCCGAGGCGCCGCAGCACATCGGCCGCGTCAGCGCCGAGCGTGCCCAATCCCATGACGCCGACCGTGACCGCGCTCGCCGGCCACTGATATTTCGGCTCCCAGCGCTTCTCGCGCTGCGACTGGCGTAGGTAAAGCTCCTGGCGATGGTGCATCAGCACGTGCAGCACGACATATTCAGTCATGCGATTGGTGAGATCCGGCACGGCGACGCGAACCAGCGGCACGTTTGGCAGGCTCTTGTCCGCCATCAGCGCATCGACGCCCGCGCCGAGATTGAAGATGGCCCGTAAATTGGGGAAAGAGCCGAGGTCACCCGGCACCGGCTTCCACACCGCGGCATAGTGCACCTCGGCGGGATCGAGCCCGGCATCGGGCAGCAGCACCACGCGCCGTCCGCCGCAGACCGCATCGAACCGGACCTTCCAGCGCTCCGGCAGCCAGTTCTGCTGCGTGCTGTTGATCAGGACGGCCAGTGTGCCCATGGTCATTCGAAGTGCCTCGTCGGGTTCCGGTTTTGAAGGCCTTCCTTGGCACGATCAGCCGGATTTTTCTCGCAAATTTTTTCCGCAGCGCTGTCGGGGCGAGGCATAGTGGATCGTCTTCACAACAAGAGTTGAGGGAAGGTGCTGCCCATGCTTTATGCGATCCTTTGCTATCACGACGAGGACTTCGTCGGCTCCTGGAGCAAGGACCAGGACGAGGCCGTGATGAAGAAGCTCGCCGTGGTTCAGGAAGGTCTCGCGAAGCAGGGGCGGCTCGGCCCGGTGGCGCGGCTGCTGCCGACCACGGCGGCGGCGACCTTGCGCAAGGAAGACCCGCCGCTGGTGCTCGACGGTCCCTATGCCGAGACCAAGGAGCAGTTGCTCGGCTTCTACATCGTCGACTGCAAGAACCTCGACGAGGCGCTCGACGTTGCGCGCGACCTTGGCGCGGCCAATCCCGGTGGCGCTTATGAGGTGCGTCCCGTCGGCGTGTTCCGGCCCGGAGGGAATTTGACGTGAGCGAGACCGATACCGCCTGGATCGAGACCGCGCTGACCTCGGCGCGTCCGCAGGCGGTCGGCGCGCTGCTGCGCTATTTCCGCGATCTCGATACGGCCGAGGAGGCTTTCCAGAACGCCTGCCTGCGCGCGCTGAAAACCTGGCCGCAGAACGGGCCGCCGCGCGATCCCGCGGCCTGGCTGATCATGGTCGGCCGCAACGTTGCGATCGACGAGGTTCGCCGCGCCCGCAAGCAGCAGCCGCTGCCGGAGGATGACCAGGCGATCTCCGATCTCGACGATGCTGAAGGCGCGCTCGCCGAGCGGCTCGACGGCTCGCACTACCGCGACGACATCCTGCGGCTGATGTTCATCTGCTGTCATCCGCAATTGCCGGCGACGCAGCAGATCGCGCTCGCGCTGCGGATCGTCTCGGGCCTCACGGTGAAGCAGATCGCGCGCGCCTTCCTGGTCTCGGACGCGGCGATGGAGCAGCGCATCACGCGCGCCAAGGCCAAGGTCGCAGCGGCCGGGACGCCGTTCGAATCGCCAGGCGCGGTCGAGCGCTCCGAGCGGCTGGCCGGCGTCGCGGCGATGATCTACCTGATCTTCAACGAGGGCTATTCGGCCAGCGGTGACACCGCCGAGCTGCGCAAACCGCTCTGCGAGGAGGCGATCCGGCTGGCGCGGCTGCTGCTGCGGCTGTTCCAGAGCGAGCCGGAAATCATGGGGCTCACGGCGCTTATCCTGTTGCAACATGCACGCAGCGCCGCGCGCTTTGCCGCGGACGGCTCGCTGATCCTGCTGGACGACCAGGACCGCTCGCTGTGGAACGGCACCATGATCGCGGAAGGCCTCGCTCTGATCGACAAGGCGATGCGCCATCGCCGCAGCGGTCCCTACCAGATCCAGGCCGCGATCGCCGCGCTGCATGCCCGCGCCTCGACACCCGAGGAGACCGACTGGACGCAGATCGACCTGCTCTATGGCGCGCTCGAGGTGGTGCAGCCTTCGCCGGTGGTGACGCTCAACCGCGCGGTCGCGGTCTCCAAGGTGCGCGGGCCGCAAGCCGCGCTCGATCTGATCGAGCCGCTGGCGCCGAAGCTTGCCAATTACTTCCATTTCTACGGCGTGCGTGGCGCCTTCCTGATGCAGCTCGGCCGCAACGACGAAGCCCGCATCGCCTTCGACCGTGCCATCGCGCTCGCCAACACTTCGGCGGAAGCCACCCACATCCGCATGCACATTGATCGCCTGATCCGGGACAGTCAGCCGAAGGGGGGGCGAGCGCGCGTTAGCTGGCGTCATTCCGGGGCATCGCGAAGCGATGAGCCCGGAATCCATTGATCCTCAGAGAGGGTAGCTCGATGGATTCCGGGCTCGATGCTTCGCATCGCCCCGGAATGACAATGAGGCAAAAAATCATCTACCTCCTGTCGGCCCCAGCCACCCTCCTTCGTCCTAAGCCCGTATCGAGGGAGTCATTCATGCTGAAAGCCATTGCCATCATCGCCGTCGCGCTCGCGGTCGGAATTGTGGCCGTTCTCGTCTTCGCCCTCACCAAGCCCGACACGTTCCGCGTCGAGCGCTCGCTCGCCGTGAAGGCGCCGGCTGATGCGATCTATCCGCTGGTTGCCGATTTCCACCGCTGGACGGGCTGGTCGCCCTACGAGGACCGCGATCCCGCCATGAAGCGCACCTTCGGCGGAACCGCGGTCGGCAAGGGCGCGACCTACGCCTGGGATGGCAACAACAATGTCGGCGCCGGGCATATGGAGATCCTCGAGGCAAACACGCCGTCAAAGCTGCGCATCAAGCTCGATTTCGAGCGTCCCTTCGAGGGGCACAACACCGCCGAATTCACGTTTGTGCCGCAAGGCGATGCCACACTGGTCACATGGGTGATGTACGGTCCTGCCCCGTTCATGTCCAAGGTCATGCAGGTCTTCCTCAACATGGACAGCATGATCGGCAAGGACTTTGAGGCCGGCCTCGCCAGCTTGAAGAAGCTCACCGAGAAGTAACGCCCTCACATCGCTCAGGGAAACGAAGAGGAGAGAAACGATGCTCAATCCCTATCTGTTCTATCAGGACACCTGCGAAGCGGCGTTCAATTTCTACGCCACGGTTCTCGGCGGCAAGATCGACGCCATGATGCGTGTCTCGGACGCGCCGCCGGACATGCCGGGCGCGGCTGGCCGCGAGAAGACGATCATGCACGCGCGGATGTCGCTGCCCGGCGGAAGCGTGCTGATGGCCTCCGACGCGCCGCCCGAGCACTTTCACAAGCCGCAGGGCTTTTCGATTTCGCTCACGCTGACCGATGCGGCGGAAGCCGAGCGCAAGTTCAATGCGCTCGCCGATGGCGGCACGGTGACCATGCCCTTCAGCAAGACATTCTGGGCCAAGGGCTTTGGCATGTGCGTCGACAAGTTCGGCATCCCCTGGATGGTGAATTGCCCGGCAGAGGGAATGTGACAGGCGCGATCGCCTGCTGCGCCACGCTTGATCCCTCTCCCTGCCGTTACGGGAGAGGGACACCTATAAAGTCGTGAATGTCGGACGGCCGATCGGCTGTAGGCCTTCTCACCGGATCGATCCGGTTACGTCCTCGCTGGGCGGCGACGACTGAACGCAGCGAGGGCAGATCACGAGCTTCGTGCCGAGCTGCCTGTCATTCTCCGCCTCGATCTCGTCGTGGACCGCCCACCATGCGTCGGAGTAGGGGCGCAGGGTGCCGAGCACTCTTTCCCGTTCCTGATTCGGACCGCTCTCTGCAGCAGTGTGAGTCGGCGCGCGCCGTTTCGAGACTGAAGGCCGGTTCGAGGCTCGGTTCGGGGCTCGGTTCGGGTCTTGGCCGAGGCCATCCCATGCGATTGGGCGACGCTCCTGCGCCGGCGCTACTGCGCATCCCATGAGCGCTGCGCAAAAAGTGAGCAAGACAAAGCCGAGTCGCATCATGCCGGACCTTTGGTGCGGTACGCGACACGCAAAATCCGCGTGGGAAGGTTTGCATCGCGCCGGTTAAATGGAACTTAAGGCAAACGGGGTGGCCGGCATGGCAGAACATGGAGTCTCGATTCGCATCACTTTGCGAGAGCAGTGAGGCCGCTTCGTGAAATGATGCGGACCGCATCGCACAACAACTGGCGCAATATTAAGCTGTGAACTCCGCGCAGAATCGATAATAATTAGTTCATAAACTTTACAAATTGGGGTGGGCGTAACTTGGAAGGGGAGCGACCGATGGCAGCGGCGCTACAGATCAATTTTGCACTTTGGGGCATGCTCATCTGCGCAAGCCTGGAATTGGCGCAGACGATTCAGAGCTTCTATTAGGCCGGACGCAGCGAGCGACCGGCGCATTTGCGCCGCCGAGTCTGCCTGTTAGCTCACGAGCAATGCGAGGAGCGTGAAGCTGACGCTCGCGATCACTGCTGAGATCTAGTCTAGCGATCACTGCTGAGATTATGACGACCCCCGCGGCCATCGCGCCCCGGAGCGGCCTCAGCTTGGCCGGCACCATCATAGACGGTCGGGAAAAGCCGGAAACCGCTTAAATTGGGCAGGCATTGCGAAGCGCTTGAGCGGATTCAGCGCCCGGCGAGTCGGAATTCTGCAGGATTGCCCAATCGCCGGACAGGAGCGGATTCAACCCGGTCCTACTGCTGACGGCCGCCAGATCCTTATCGGCAGCGCGCATAGATCGCGGCGAGGTCGCGCCCTCTGAGCAAAAGCAACCGCGAGGTGAGGCCGCCGTGGCGGTCGATCCAGTCGCGCACCGGGCCGGGATAGGCAGCAAGCACCGCTTCGGATGCTTCCGGTTCGGCATAGAAGCGCCCGCGCCGGTCGACCGAGCGCGCCGCATGGAAGCCGAGCACGGCGCGTTTTGTGACGCAGATGCGATTGCCCGGCACGATGCTCAGCACCAGCGTGCAGGCGGACAGGCAGGGACCGTCGATCACCACGCGGTCGCCGCTCTCGCGCACCTTCTCGAACAGGTCGAGGAACGGTCCGACCCGTCCGCCCGGGCTCTCGATGATGCGGACTTCGGCTCTTACAGGCACGGGCGCGAGCAGGGCCGCGGCCAGCATCAAGGTTTTGGTGAAAGTGACGCGTCGCATGAAGCACTCCACAAACTCGATCCCGTAGGGTGGGCAGAGCCACCGGGTCGCGCGAATGCGCGCCCGATGACAGGCTCCGCGTGCCTACCAAAGCGCCGCGCGTCCGGAACGATGGTGGACACGGCACTTTCGCGCCTTTGCCCACCTTACAATTCTCCTGCCTACCCGTTTCGGCGCTGGCCGCGCAGCGTCGGCAGGCCGATACCCGCCGCATCGAACCCGCCATCGACGGCCAAAATTTGGCCGGTGATGTAGCTCGCACGCGCCGAGCACAGGAAGTAGATCGCTTCGGCGAGTTCCTCTTCCAGGCCGTAGCGGTTGAGCGGAATGGCGTCGTGATAGTCGGCGCGGATCTCCTTGGTGTGCACCTGCTTCGCCATCGCGGTGTCGACCGGTCCCGGCGCGACCGCGTTGACGCGGATGTTGAGCGAGGCGAGCTCGACCGCGAGTTGCTTGGTCAGGTGCGCGAGTCCCGCCTTGCTGGTGCCGTAGGCGGAGCGCAACGTCGAGGCGCGCACGGCCGAGATCGAGGTGATGTTGACGATCGCGCCGCCATTGCCGTCGCGCATCAGCGGCACCGCGGCCTTGGTGCACAGGAACGGGCCGGTGAGGTTGACGTCGAGCACGCGGCGCCAGTCGGCCTCCGACGTCTCCATCATTGGCGCGAACACGGCGATCCCGGCATTGTTGACGAGCGCGTCGAGCCGGCCGAACTGCCGCTCGATCGTCGTCATCGCGGCGCCGACCGCGGTCGCGTTCGAGACGTCGCAGGTCAATGCCAGCGCTGCCTCGCCCCGGCCGAGCTCGACGATCGCACGGCCGAGCAACTCACCCTCGATGTCGAGCAGTGCCACGCGCCAGCCTTCGGCCAGGAATTTCTTGGCGGTCGCAAGTCCGATGCCGCGCGCGGCTCCGGTGACGAGGGCGACTTTTTGCGGGGCTTGCGGCATCGGCTGATCTGTCCTGTGTCGAAAGGGGTGGTCGCGCGCGGGCGCGCGCTCCTTCTACTGCGCTTTCGTCCCGGCGAGAAAGACCCTGGCGAGAGCCGGTTGATTGCGCGCACCGTCACCCTGAGGTGGCCGCGAAGGGGCCCTCGAAGGGCGACGGCCCGGCCGCATCGGGCCGATTCATTCTTCGAGGCTCACCGTGCTTTGCACGGTGAGCACCTCCAGCGACAACCGCTTCGCGGTTGCGCGGGGATGACGGGGGAGTATCTGGGAGAGCCTACGATAGCTCCGCCGACGCGCGCTGTATGTTGGCCGACATGTCCGCCGTCACGATGCTCTGCTCCTCGACCGCGGCGGCGGTGGAAGCGATGAACTCGCTGACGCCGGCGATCGCGGCCTTGATTGCGGTGAGCGAGCTCGCGACGTCTCCGGCGATGGTGTTCGGCGCGTTGATCTCCGCGGAGATCGTATCGGTCGCCTGCTTCGCCTGGCTCGCGAGGTTCTTCACCTCGGAGGCGACCACAGCGAAGCCGCGACCGGCTTCGCCCGCGTGCGCTGGGTGCCGTCCGTAGTTTCCCGAGCATCTCATTCAGTTCACGAGCGTTCTCTATTCATATGCACGGCGGAATTCATAAACTTGCCGCGCTGCACCCGTAGTTCCACGGGCGCGATCTGAAAAATATTCGCATTCCGCGCACCAGCGGCTGCGACAGGCTGTCGGTGTTGCGGCTTGCGGATCGTCTTGCAGAGGACTGGCCCCTGGAGACCGACCGATGCCCGATGACTTCGAACGCCTTATTCGAAACCTTTTCGCCGCCTATCTCGCCAACGACCGGCAACAGGTCAGCGATGCACTCGCCGATGATTTCCGTTTCACCAGCCCGTTCGATGACGACCTCGACAAGGCGACCTATTTCGAGCGCTGTTGGCGCGACACCGGCTGGATCGCCCGCCACGATATCGAGCGCATCTTCGTCCGGGGCAATGAGGCCTTCGTCACCTATCACTGCCTGGCAAGAGATGGCAGGAGCTTCCGGAATACGGAGTTCTTCACCTTTGAAGGCGGCAAGGTCCGGCGCATCGACGTCTATTTCGGCGCGGCCTGGCAGGACGATCGTTTTCTCCCGCAGTCGCGCTAGCGGTCCGGCACGATCTTCAGAAAATGACCTCCGAAATAATTTCCGCGGCCCTGTCGGTTCTGTAAAACCTCGTTCGTCTTACGAGGGAGCACAGGCCAGTTCGGCCGGACCCAAGACAATGTCGATCGATCAATGGTTCCGGACCTGCGCCTTGCGGCGCATTCCGGGATGAGAGTGAAAACAGGACCCCCATGCGTTTCATGATGCTGATGATCCCGCTCGGCTACGAGAGTGCGCCGGCGGACGTTCAACTCGATCCCGAGCGTATCGCCGCGATGATGCGCTACAACGAGGCGCTGAAGGATGCCGGCGTGCTGATCACTCTCGACGGCCTGCATCCGCCGTCCACGGGCGCGCGCGTCTCGTTTGCGACCGGCGAGCCTATTGTGACCGACGGCCCCTTCGCAGAGGCCAAGGAAGTCCTGGGCGGCTACTGGATGATCGAGGTTGCCTCGCGCGAGGAAGCGATCGCCTGGGCCAGGAAGTGTCCGGCGTCGCCGAACGAAATCATCGAGATCCGGCAGGTGCAGGAGATCACGGATTTTCCGCCTGACGTACAGGAGGTCGTGGCTGGCTTCGACGACCTCAAGAAGTAGTCAGCAACGACCCACCGCGTTCAATCGACAACAAAGGGAGAAACGACCGATGAGCACCGATACCTATCTCGCCGTTTTCCTCGGCAGCAAGAACAGCCCGAAATGGGCCGCGTGGAATGCGATGTCCGACGCCGAGCGCAAGGCGAAAGAGCAGGAGGGCATGGCGGCCTGGAAGGGCTGGGTCGAGAAGCACCAAGGCGCGATCCAGGCCATGGGCGGCCCGCTCGGCAAGACCAAGAAAGTCGACGCGAAGGGCGTCGCCGACATCGCCAACGAGATGGGCGCCTTCACCGTGGTCCGCGCCGCCTCCCATGAAGCCGCGGCAAGAATGTTCGAGAACCACCCGCACTTTGCGATCTTCCCCGGCGAGCGCGTCGAGATCATGCCGGTGCTGCCGATCCCGGGCGGTTAGCTCGGCCTCGGGGGCGGCTCGACAGAGCCGCCCCCCGAAGCGCGAGAACGACCCGTGAAAGTACGGGTTAATCACCCGCGATCGCCGCTAGTGACCTTCACGCCCGGCTCATGTAAAAGTCGTTCACATGAGCTGGCGCAAGGAGCAGAGCCGCGCCGAGCGCGGCTATCATCACGGTAATCTCAAGGAAGCCCTGTTGCAGGCCGCCCTCGGGTTGATCGCCGAGAAGGGCGCGGCTGGCTTCACCTTTGCCGATGCCGCGCGCATGGCCGGCGTCAGCGCGGCGGCGCCTTACCGGCATTTCCGCGACCGCGACGAGCTGTTGTCCTCGATCGCCCAGCGCGGCTTCGAGCAGTTTGAGCAGCGTCTGACCGCAGCCTGGGACGACGGGCGGCCCGATACGGTCACGGCGTTCGAGCGCGTCGGCAAGGCCTATCTCGCCTTCGCTCGCGAGGAGCCCGCCTTCTACAACGCGATGTTCGAGTCGGGCCTGCCGGTCGATGCCAATCCCGCGCTGCAGGCCGCGAGCGAACGCGCCTTCAACATCATTCGCGCTGCGGCGGAGCGCCTCGCGGCACTCGCACCCCTCGGCACGCCGCGTCCTCCCGCGATGATGATGGCGCTGCACATCTGGTCGATGGCGCATGGCGTCGCCTCGCTGTTTTCCCGCGGCGATGCCGCGCGCCGAAAACTGCCGATGTCGCCGGATGAGCTGCTCGAAGCCGAGGTGCTGATCTATCTGCGCGGTCTCGGCTTCCCGACCGATCGCCGTCCCCCGGGCAAGGGCGCCGAGCCGCCGCCGGTGCCACCGGAGGCTTCCTCCGGTTCTGGCGTGCCTCCCGGCGGCCCCTGGGGCAAGCCGAAATAAAATTGCGCAAATAATTCGCCCGCCCTGTCTGGCGGTCGGCTTGACAAAATCGCGGGATCGTCTAGCTATGTAAATGTTATTTACATTCACAACGGCGCTGGTGCCGTGATGGAGATGGGAAATGGCCTACACCGCTGATGTCAATCGATGGCGCGGCCCTTCGGACCAACACTATGA
The DNA here is from genome assembly GCF_001908185.1 of Bradyrhizobium sp. AS23.2. Lineage (GTDB taxonomy): Bacteria > Pseudomonadota > Alphaproteobacteria > Rhizobiales > Xanthobacteraceae > Bradyrhizobium. The sequence continues at coordinate 12,625 of NZ_LGHM01000127.1, read as the reverse complement.
GCGCCCCCACATGCTCGATACGCCCTGGCATCCCGGCTGGATCGCCGTGACCATCCTCGGCTTCATCATCTGGTGGCCGATCGGACTTGCCCTTCTCTTTTTCACACTCGGGAGCAGAAGAATGTCGTGCTGGAGCAACCAGGATCGCTGGCAGAACAAGATGGAGCGGATGCAGTACAGGATGGATCGCATGCGCGACCGTATGGAGCGCCGCGGTTTCGGCTTTGGCTTCGGGCCGCCGTCTTCCGGCAATCGCGCCTTCGACGAGTACCGCACTGAAACGCTGCGCCGGCTCGAGGAAGAGCAGGTCGAGTTCAGGAACTTCCTCGACCGTCTGCGCCACGCCAAGGACAAGGAAGAGTTCGACCAGTTCATGGCGCAGCATAAGACGCGCCCGACGCCGCCGCCGACCGACCAGCCGCAGGGCTGATCTGGGACCCACATCTCAAAGCCTTCAGGCGCATGCCCCCATAGTCCTGATGGCCCCGAGCCGCCCGCTTGCGCAACCCGCAGGCGGGCGGTTTGGTTGTTGGGGCGCGGCTGGCAGCCGCGACGTTCAGATCGCCTTGGTCAAGCTCACCGTGGCGAGTTGCGCGCGAACCGACGTCAGGAAGTGTTCGTAGGCGTGGTCCACGATCTCGTTAAGTGATCGCGTTCGCGCGAACGTCGCCTTGGCCTCGGCGAGAAACTCGTCGCGGGTCGGAATTTTCGGCAAATGCAGATGTGTCAGCGCATCGACGCCTTCATGCGCGCGATTGAAGATGTCGTGCAGCGTTGGCAGTTGCAACTGGGCCAAATCGGCTCGGCGCAGCGCCGACGAGATAGCGTGCGCCAGAGCCTGCGCGTCGAACCGTCCCGCAAGCTCGCGGGCCGCCCGATGGATGACCCGCGAGCCGAGCGGCTGCTCGTTGCGCAGCACCAAGTCGGGCGGCGCCTTCATGTTCCAGACGACGCCAAACCAGGACAAGGCCTTCAGGATGTAATAGGTCACGTCGACTTCCCACCAGCGAAAGCCCTGTCGTACGCTGCTTTGGTAGGCGTGGTGATTGTTGTGCCAGCCCTCACCCAGGGTGAATAACGCCAACAGCCAGTTGTTGCGGGAATCATCACCCGTCACATATCGCTTGCGTCCATGCACATGCGCGAGGGAATTGATGCAGAAGGTCGCGTGATAAAGCAGCACCGTGCTCCACAGGAAGCCGACGACCAGACCCGACCACCCCGCAGCGAGGAAGCAGAGCGTTGCAAGCGCAACGGCCGGCAGGAGTTCCAGCCGATGCAGCCACATCAGTTCCGGATAGCCCGCGAGATCGCCGACTTTCACGAGGTCGGTCGCGTCGTGCTGGCGGGAGAAAATCCAGCCGAGGTGGCTGTACAGGAAGCCGCGGTGACGTGGTGAATGCACGTCGATTTCGGTATCGGAATGCAGATGATGGTGTCGATGCTTGGCCGCCCACCATAAAACGCTCTTCTGCGCGCTGCTTTGCGCGAGCCAGGCCAGGATGAACTGAAACACCCGGCCGGTCGCAAAAGCCCGATGGGAGAAATAGCGGTGGTAGCCTGCGCCGATTGCAAACATGCGCACGATATACAGTGAACCGCAGATCGCTACGGCTTGCCAGGTGACGCCTGTCCAGATGGACGCAACACAGCCGAGATGGACCAACAGGAACGGCACGGCAGAGGGGTACATAATGTCGTCGTGATGGTCGTCGGCAGGGGCGTTGGGCGACATGTGTCAGCGTGACCTCGGGTGAGGGGGATCAGGGATTCGCGTCGGCAGCGCCGAAGGCGGCCGCGCACGAAAAACCCGCGGATGGCGGACCACCGCGGGGACTTGAACGAGATGCTTTGCGTGTGCACCCCTGGCCAAAGCAGCGTCGGCCTAAAGCTCGACTGACTATATGGTTGCGGATGCCTGGCATGCAAGCTCGTAGCCTCACGGGGAGCAGCGGCGCGGCGCTTGGATAGCCACGCGTGCCGCTGACGCGGCGTGGCGCGCGGGCTGCCCACGGCCTATATTCGACACGTCAGAAGAAAAAGAGCCAAAACACCGGAGGCGGCGATGATGGCAGCTGCGACCGTGACGAACGACGGCCTCTGGCAGAGGATACGCGGCGAGGCGCAGCGCGCGGCGGACGCAGACCCGATCTTCGGCAAGGCTCTTGTCGGCGCCATTCTTGCCCACGATGATTTTGCCGCAGCTCTGGCCGATCTGATCGGGCGCCGGCTTGGTGCCGGCGCGGCCGAGCGCGCGTGTTTCACAGCTTTTTCCCTCGACGCCTTTCGCGGCCAGCCGGAACTGATCGAAGCGGCCGGCCATGATTTGCAGGCCATCGTGCACCGCGACCCTGCCATCAGCGGCCTGTTGCCGCCGCTGCTGCATTTCAAGGGCTATGTCGCGCTGCAGGCCTGGCGCGTCTCGAACTGGCTCTGGCGCTGCGGTCACATCGATGCGGCGCTGCTGTTTCAGAACGAGGCGTCGAACGTCTTGCAAGTCAGCATTCATCCGGCCGCCAGCATCGGGTCGTCCGTCTATCTCGACCATGCCACGGGCATCGTGATCGGCGCCAACGTCGTCATCGGCGACGAGGTCACCATCCTCCAGAATGTCAGCATAGGTCGCCGCAGTGAACTGCCGACGCCGCGCATCGGCCGCGGCGTTTTCATCGGAGCTGGCGCGACCATCCTCGGCGACATCAGCATCGGCGATCTTGCGAAGATCGGCGCCGGCACCGTCGTGACCAGCGACGTGCCGGGCGGTTGCACCGCGGTCGGCAATCCCGCGCGGCTGACCAATTGCCCTGAACCTGTCTCGGCGGCCTGAGCCATCAATCGATCTCCAGGAGACGTGCAAATGAAGACGGCAATCGTGATCGGCGTCGGTCCGGACCGCGGGCTCGGGGCCCGGCTCTGCAAGCGCTTTGCGGCCGACGGGCTCAAGGTGATCGTCGCGGGGCGGACGCAGTCCGCATTGCAGGCGGTCGCCGGCGATATCGGGAAGGCGGGCGGGGCGGCTGTCCCCTTCGTCGCGGACGCGACCAAGGAGAGCGACGTCGCCGCGCTGTTCGATGCAGCCGGCGAAAACCTCGACCTCGCCATCTACAACGCCGGCAACAACACGCCCGGCAAGATCATCGAGATGGAGGCCGACTATTTCGAGCAAGCCTGGCGCGTTGTGTGCTTCGGCGGTTTCCTGTTCGGCCGCGAGGCGGTGCGCCGCATGGCGCCGAAGAAGGCCGGCACGCTGCTCTTCACCGGCGCCAGCGCCTCGCTGCGCGGGCGCTCCGGCTATGGCGCCTTCAACTCGGCCAAGGCCGGCCTGCGTACACTGGCGCAGGCCATGGCCAAGGAATACGCGCCCGACGGCATCCATGTCGGCCATGTCGTGATCGACGGCGCGATCGCCGGCGACAAGATCTTGACGCGCTTTCCGGATGCGGCCGGCCGCGAGGACAGCCTGATCGACATCGACGGCATCGTCGATGCCTTCGCCTTCCTCTACCGCCAGCCGGAGCGCGCGTGGTCGTTCGAGCTCGACGTCCGCACCTCGAAGGAGAGGTGGTGAGGGAGGGCAGCCCGAGCCGCCCTTCGTCATAGCGCGCAGCAGTGCCACTCGGCGCACTGCGCTCCCTCCCCCGCAAGGGGGGAGGGAACTGACCAGGCCCGGAGCTGGCGGCTCCCGATCCGATGGCATCCTTGGATCGCGCTTACCGCGGTCAGATGGCCAACCCCCTGCGCTGCCTGTCTTTCCCGCAGCCAATTTCGCCCCTGGTAACCCCGCATTAACTATCGCCGGGCTCTGGTAATTGCGGACAATCGCGCCCGGAGCCCGAAGGCAAGGCCCCGGGTCGAGGCCCTTAGTTTTGACATCTTGGCAGGGAATGCAGGCGGCCGGCTTTGGACGAGCCCCTGCACCCCAGAAAGACAAGGCTTAGAGCGGGCTTGCCGGCCGCGCCGGTTTGCGCGGCTGTTGGGGAACCGGCGGTCATTTACTGGCCGGAGACATCAGGTAACGACCGCCTTGAGAGGATACTGCTTATGAATCCGGCCGACGTGGCTCAATCAGCCCTTCCGGTTGCCGCTTCCGCGGACGTGTCGCTGATCGCGCTGTTCTGGCAGGCTCACTGGATCGTGAAAGGGGTCATGCTGGGACTTCTGTCCTGCTCGGTCTGGGTCTGGGCGATCGCCATCGACAAGATCTTCCTGTTTGCCCGCACCCGCCGCTCGATGGACCGCTTCGAGCAGGCCTTCTGGTCCGGCGAGTCGATCGAGGAACTCTATCGCACGCTCTCGGCCAAGCCGACGCATTCGATGGCAGCCTGCTTCGTCGCGGCGATGCGCGAGTGGAAGCGTTCCTTCGAGAGCCATGCCCGCTCGGTCGCGGGTCTTCAGATGCGCATCGACAAGGTGATGAACGTCTCGATCGCGCGCGAGGTCGAGCGGCTGGAACGCCGGCTCCTGGTGCTTGCGACCGTCGGCTCCGCCGGCCCCTTTGTCGGCCTGTTCGGCACGGTCTGGGGCATCATGTCGAGCTTCCAGTCTATCGCGGCGTCGAAAAATACCTCCCTGGCGGTGGTGGCCCCCGGTATTGCCGAGGCGCTGTTTGCGACCGCCGTCGGCCTTATCGCCGCCATTCCTGCCACTATTTTCTACAATAAGTTCACTTCCGAGGTGAACCGGCAGGCCCAGCGGCTTGAGGGCTTCGCCGATGAATTTTCAGCCATCCTGTCGCGTCAGATCGACGAGCGGGGCTGACGGACGGCATATAGTGTGAAGGGCAATTTGGGCACCAGACCATGGGCATGAACGTCGCGAGTTCGTCCGGAGGCGGCGGCCGCCGCAGCCGGCGCAAGCCGGTCATGGCCGAGATCAACGTCACGCCGATGGTCGACGTGATGCTGGTGCTGCTCATCATCTTCATGGTGTCAGCGCCGCTGCTCACGGTCGGCGTGCCGCTCGACCTGCCTCAGACCCAGGCCAAGAGCCTCGAGCAGAACGACCAGAAGCCGATCCAGATGTCGGTCGACATCAAGGGCAAGGTGTTCATCAACGACGCCGAGATCGCGATCAACGAGCTGGTGCCGAAGCTCAAAGCGATCACGGACGCGCGCGGCGGGCTCGAGGAACGCATCTACCTGCGCGCCGACAAGAAGGCGGATTACGGGACGGTGGCCAGGGTGATGGGTCTCTTGTCCGGCGCGGGATTCAAGAAGCTGGCGCTCGTCACGGAAGCGGATCAGGGGTAAGCCGTGAACGTGAAGGTCGACAAGACACTCGTTGCGTCGATTGCCCTCCATGTCCTCGTGATAGGCTGGGGGCTCATCACCTTTAGCAGCAGAGCCTATGTGGCGCCGGAAGAGTCGCTTCCGATCGACATCATCACCACCGACCAGCTCGCGCAAATCACCGCCGGGCAGAAGACCGGCAAAAAGGAAGAGCCGAAGCCCAAGGTCGAGAAGATCTCCGACGCGCCGCCTGACGAGGATGCCGTCGGCAAGGTCACCACGAAGAAAGAGCTGATCAAGACCACCTCGACGCCCGAGCCGCCGCCGAAGCCCGCCGAGAAGCCGGTCGAGAAGAAGCCCGAGCCGCCCAAGCCGGTCGCCGAGGCCAAGCCCAAGGAAGAGCCGAAGCAAGAGCCGAAGCCGGAGGAAAAGAAGCCTGATCCGGCCAAGGAAGATCCGATCGCCGAGCTCCAGAAGAAGCTGGAAACGAAGAAGCCGCCGCCCAAGCCGCCCCAGCCGAAGGTCGCGGCAGTGCAGCCGCAGCAGCAGCCGAAGCCCAAGGAGCGCACCTTCGACCCCGCGCAGATCCAGCGCGACCTCGACAAGCGCGAGCCGACCCGGCACGAGCTGACCGGCTCAGCACTGAACGCGTCCGCGTCGCTTGGATCGAACACCGGCACCGCGGTCAGCAACGTTGCGACCTGGCGGGGCGCGTTCCAGGGCGCGGTCAAGCGCTGCTTTACACCGACCTATAACGGGCAGGATGCCGACCAGTACGAGGCCGACATCGACATTCCCATGAAGATCGACGGATCGCTGGCGGCCGAACCCATCGTCGTCGCGGTGCGAGGACCCTCGCGGTCGATCGCCCAGGCTGTCGCCGAGAGCGCCAAGCGCGCCATCGTGCAGTGTCAGGTCTATTCGTTCATGCCGAAGCAGCAGTACGAGAGCTGGAAGCTCATTCCGATGACTTTCGGCCTGAAAGATATGTTGTGACATCCGAACAAAAGAATTTTGCGATGAAAGACGCTCGATCAATCACCCGCCGCCGCTTCATGACCGTCACCGGATCGGCGCTCGCTATGCTTGGGGGCGGACAAGCCTTGCTTGGGAGCGGACAAGCCTTCGCCCAGGCCCAGCAAGGGCGGCTTCGCATCGACCCAACCGAATTCCAGCCGGTGCCGATCGCGATCACCAACTTCCTGCCGGGCTCGCCGTCCGACGGCGATGTCGGCAACGGTGTCACGCAGGTGATCACCAACAATCTGAAGCGCTCGGGCCTGTTTGCCCCGATCGACCAGGCCGCCTTCATCGAGCGCATCAACAATATCGACGTCGCGCCTCAGTTCCAGAACTGGAAGACCATCAACGCGCAGGCGCTGGTGACCGGCCGGATGACGCGGCAACCGGACGGACGGCTCAAGGCCGAATTCCGCCTGTGGGACGTGGTCTCCGGCCAGCAGCTCGCTGGCCAGCAATATTTCACCTCGCCGGAATACTGGCGGCGCATCGCGCACATCATCTCCGACCAGATCTACGAGCGGATGACCGGCGAGAAGGGCTATTTCGACAGCCGCGTGGTGTTCGTCGATGAGACCGGCGCGAAGGAGCGCCGGGTCAAGCGGCTCGCGATGATGGACCAGGACGGCGCCAATGTGCGCTATCTGACCCGCGGCTCCGACCTCGTGCTGACGCCGCGCTTCTCGCCGAACTCGCAAGAGATCACCTACATGGAGTTCGGCCAGGGCGATCCGAGAGTTTATCTCTTCAACATCGAGACCGGGCAGCGCGAGATCGTCGGCAACTTCCCGGGCATGACCTTTGCGCCGCGCTTCTCGCCTGACGGCCAGCGCGTCATCATGAGCCTGCAGCAGGGCGGCAATTCCAACCTGTTTGTGATGGACCTGCGCTCGCGCTCGACCACGCGCCTCACCGACACGCCGGCGATCGACACCTCGCCGTCCTATTCGCCCGACGGCACCCGCATCTGCTTCGAATCCGATCGTGGCGGCAGGTCGCAGATCTATGTCATGGCGGCGGGCGGCGGACAGGCGCAGCGCATCTCCTTCTCCAAGGACGACACCAACGCCACCTATTCGACGCCGGTGTGGTCGCCGCGCGGCGACTACATCGCCTTCACCAGGCAGGGCGGCGGGCAGTTCTCGATTGGAGTCATGAAGCCGGACGGCTCCGGCGAGCGGCTCCTCACCTCCGGCTACCACAACGAAGGCCCCACCTTCTCGCCGAACGGCCGCGTGTTGATGTTCTTCCGCGATCCCGGCGGCAATGGCGGACCCTCGCTGTTCTCCGTCGACATCTCCGGCCGCAACGAGTTGAAAGTGCCGACGCCGGGCTTCGCCTCCGACCCGGCGTGGTCGCCGCTGCTGTCAGCGACGCCCGGCTAAAAACATTGGGGTAGAAACATCGCGCGTTTGGACGCGTGATGTTTTCGAAAGAGGCACGCCGATTTTTTCGGGTTCGGCGCCGGACGCAAGCTTTCCTTTACCTTGTGCCCGGCAGCGTTTGCCTAGTTGCTTGATATTTCAGCAGAAACAGGTTCGCTATTGCCGAAAAACAACTCGACTTTAACGACGTTCCCTCAGAAAGGCTTCATCTCGGCTGGGTAAAAGTACGCGCCAAACAGGACGCGTAACAAGCCAATGCAACTGGCCGACCAGAAGCAGAGCGATCGAGACGAGCTGGAGCCCATACTCTACGCCGCTCTCATCAACTCTATGGTGCAGAATTTCTGGGCGATCTTCCTGGGCTCGGCCTCAGCGGCCGTGGCCGCGGTCATGACTGCGCTGAAGACCGGCGATGTCTGGCTGTGGCCGATCGCGTTTCTGCTGATCGCCATCGGCACCGGGCGTGCATTCCAGATGCGCGGATACGAAAACCGAACGCACCCACTGTCATTCGAAGAGGCCAAGCATCTGGAGCCGCGCTACTGGATCGGCGCGCTCAGCTATGCCGCGGTGCTCGGCCTGTGGGCCTTCGTCGTCATCTACAATAACGAGGATGCGATTGCCGACATGCTCTGTGTCGCCATCGGCATCGGCTACACCGCGGGCGGCGCCGCCCGCAATTACGGCCAGCCCCGGGTGATCCAGTGGCACGTCGCGCTCGCCTGCGGTCCGATGTCGCTGGCCCTGCTGCTGCATGGCGGCTTCTACCATGTCGGGCTCGCCATCCTGCTCGTGTTCTTCTTCATCGGCATGAAGAACATCAACCTCAGCCTGCACGCGATCTTCGTCAAGGCGCTGACCTCGAGCTTTCGGGAATCCGCGCTGGCGAGCCAGTTCGACACTGCGCTCAACAATATGCCGCACGGCCTGTGCATGTTTCGCGCCGACGGCCGCCTTGCGGTGATGAACCATCGCTTCGGCGAGCTGATGGCGCTGCCCGAGAACCTGGTCAAGCGCGGCGCCACTGCCGCCGACATCGTGTCGGCCTGCATCGCTGCCGGGTCGATCTCGGCGGAGAGCGGCAACCAGGTCCTGGCCGAGATCGAGCATGCGCGGATCTGCGAGATCGTCACCGCCGATCCGGATCCCTCACGCGGCCGCACGCTCGCCTGGACGTTCCAGCCGATGGCCCGCGGCGGCACCGTGCTGCTGCTGGAAGACATCACCGAACGCACCAATGCGGAGGCGCGGATCAGCCATCTCGCCCGCTATGACGAGCTCACCGCGCTCCCTAACCGGGTCAGCTTCCGCGACGAGATCGAGCGGCTGCTGGCGAACGCGCACCATGCCGAACGGCTCTCTGCGCTGCTGTTCGTCGACCTCGACCAGTTCAAGCAGGTCAACGACACGCTCGGTCATCCCTGCGGCGACCAGCTGCTGTGCGCGGTCGCCAACCGCCTGCGCGAGATGCTGCGGCCGGAGGATTTCGTCGCCCGCTTCGGCGGCGACGAGTTCGTCGTGTTCCAGCAGAACATCAGCGCGCCCGAGGACGCCGCGGCGCTGGCCCGCCGCATCGTCGAGCGGCTGAGCGAGCGCTACCGTATCGACAATCATCTGGTTGAGATCGGCGCCAGCGTCGGGATCGCGCTGACCTCGCCGGGCCGCGTCAGCGCCGATACGCTACTCAAGAACGCCGACATGGCGCTGTACCGCGCCAAGGCCGACGGTCGCGGCACCTTCTGCTTCTTCCGCGACGAGATGGCGGCGACCGTCGAGGCCCGCCGCATCCTCGAGCTCGACCTGCGCAAGGCGCTCGCCAACGAGGAGTTCGAGCTGTTCTATCAGCCGCTGGTCAATCTGAGATCCGGCAGGATCACCACCTGCGAGGCGCTGCTGCGCTGGAACCATCCGGTGCGCGGCACGGTCTCGCCGGTCGACATCATCCCCGTCGCCGAGGACATGGGCCTGATCGTCGATCTCGGCCGCTGGATCCTGCGCCGCGCCTGCATGGAATGCATGAAGTGGCCGGAGAGCGTCAGCGTCGCCGTCAACTTCTCGCCGCAGCAATTCCACCAGCGCGACGTGCTGAGCGAGATCCGCTACGCGCTCGAAGTGTCGGGCCTGCCGGCGCATCGGCTCGAGATCGAGATCACCGAGTCCTCGCTGCTGCGCAACACCCAGCTCACCCACGACATCCTCTCGCAGCTCCATGCCCTCGGCGTGCGCATCTCGCTCGATGATTTCGGCACCGGCTATTCGAGCCTCAGCTACCTGCATAATTTCCCGATGCAGAAGGTGAAGATCGACCGCTCCTTCCTCGAGGGCATCGACAGCGACCGCCCGCTGACGCTTCTGCGCGGCGTGGCGCGGCTGTCCGCCGACCTCGGCATGTCGGTCGTGGTCGAGGGCATCGAGACCAACGAGCAGCTCGAGCTGATCAGCGCCGACGGCACCGTCACTGAGGCGCAGGGCTATCTGTTCAGCCGTCCGGTGCCCTCCGTGCGGATGCGCCAGCTCCTCAACGCCTCGCATGGACGGCGCGGCGAGAGCCTGCTCCAGCTCGTCAGCTCGCGCTCCTTCGCCTGAGTCTGTTTCCCGAAACGTCCCGTCATTTCAGGCTGTTGCTGGGTCGCTGTAGTCCTAGGGGGTTAACCCTAACCCCTCGAATGCTTTGCATCCTTGTTAAGGGGGTGTTAACAAATCATCACGCGCGCACAGGTTGTCTTGTGTAAATGCGTAAGGCCGGCGCGTCGTGAGTTGTGGGGTAAGGAGTTGGAATGCGGTCCTCAGCCAGATCTGTCATTTCGGCTGTTGGACGGGGTGCGGAGCTCCTGACCGACGTCGACTATCATCTTGCGGAAACGGCCGAGGAGAAGGAGGAAATCTACAACCTCCGCTACCGCGCCTATCTGCGGGAGGGCGCTGTCAAGGAATCGACGGAAGCCCGGGTCACCGACCGCTATGACGAGTTGCCGAATGCGTGGACCTTCGGCGTCTATCTCCGTGGCCAGCTCTGCAGCTCCGTGCGCATCAGCGTGCTGACCTCGGAATGGCGCGAGTCCACCTCGGCCGATGTCTTCCCGGAGATCCTGCTGCCGCGGCTCGATCGCGGCGAGGTCATGATCGATCCGACCCGCTTCGTTGCCGATCCCGACCAAGTGAAGCGGGTTCCGGAGTTGCCTTATCTCACGACCCGGCTCGCCTATATGGCCTGCGAACATTTCAATGCCGATCTCGGCCTTGCCATCGTGCGTCCCGAGCATCAGGCCTTCTACCGGCGGGTGTTCCTGCACGAGACCATCGCCGAGCCCCGGCTGGTTCCGGGCCTCACCAAGCCGTTCGGGCTGATGGCGGCGGACTTTCCGACCTTCCGCAAAAAGGTGTTCGAGCGCTACCCGATCATGCGGTCCACCGCCTTCGAGCGGCGGATGCTGTTCGGTCGCGGTGGCCAGCGCCAGGTCCCGCAGCGGCCGGTGCTGGTGGCGGACGCCGCTCTCGTCTGATTCTGCTGATTCTGCGACGGGCATAGTTCCGGGTCGCAGCGCGCCTTTCGGCCGGGCCTCTCGACGCCTCACATCGGCCTTTAAGCCCAAAATTCCGGCAAACGCAGGCGTTTTTGCCGACCACGCGGCTTGCCTTCACCCTCGCGCCACATTTACAACCCATTAACCATAGCGGTTGCTTTTCGCCGGTGGGGGGCATTTGACCGGCTTTGGCAACGTCCCATCAAGGTTGACGGAACGTTCGCTTAACCAACCCCCTGTAGACCGGACAGCAGTGGACTAACGCGAGCGTGGAGGCTCCGGAATGAAACATCCTATGCGTATCCTCCAGGGATTGAAGCTGGCCGCGGTGCTTGCCGTTGCGCTGTCGATGGGCGCCTGCGCCAACAAGAACCTGGGTGCCGATGCGATGGCCAGCGCGGCGACGCCTGGCAGCCAGCAGGATTTCGTCGTCAATGTGGGCGACCGCGTGTTCTTCGAAAGCGACCAGACCGATCTGACCCCGCAGGCGATCGTGACCCTGGAGAAGCAGGCGCAGTGGCTCCAGACCTATCCGCGCTACAGCTTCACCATCGAAGGTCATGCCGACGAGCGCGGCACCCGCGAATACAACATCGCGCTCGGCGCCCGCCGCGCCCAGTCGGTGCGGTCGTTCCTCGCCTCGCGCGGCATCGACCCGAACCGCATGCGCACGATCTCCTACGGCAAGGAGCGCCCGGTGGCCGTCTGTAACGACATCTCCTGCTGGTCGCAGAATCGTCGCGCCGTCACCGTGCTGAACGCGAGCTCCTGACGATCAGTCAGGCGCCGTTCAGCTTCAGAAACGGATTATGCCGGCGCCCCTCTCGGGCGCCGGTTTCGTTTCAGCGATCCGTGACAGAAACCCCTTGGTGGCAGTCACATTTTTGGCGTACTCCCTTCTTCATTGTGTGGCGCGGCGAATGATCTGCCGCGTGACGCGTCGCTTTCGTCGTCAGGGCAAGATGTCATCGAAATTCAAGGCAATTACCGGCACCGTGGCGACCGCCGCGCTGCTCTCTTTGTGCTCGCCCGTCTTCGCGCAGTCGGAGGATGCCGATCCTGAGATGCGGATCGAGCGGCTGGAGAACCAGCTGCGCCAGCTCACCGGCCAGAACGAAGAGCTGCAATACCGCAACCGCCAGCTCGAAGAGCGCCTGCGGGCGCTCGAGGGCGGCGCGCAAGCCGCGCCCGGCCAGGCGCCGGTCCAGCCCAATGTCGCGGCGGTGCCGCCCGCCCAGGCCGCACCGGCCTATCGCCAGCAGCAGCAAGCCGTGCAGCCGGGTTACGAGCAGCCCCAGATCGCTTCTCCCGCGCCGATCGTTCAGGAAGCGCCGCAGCCCGGCGCGCCCGGCGTTCGCCGCCGCGGCGATGCATTCGACCCGAACCAGAATCCGAGTGCTCCGGGTGCGCCGCGCGCGCTCGGCGGCGGGCAGCAGCCGATGTCGGCAGGCGCCCCTGGCGGCACTCC
>NZ_LGHM01000126.1 GCF_001908185.1 Bradyrhizobium sp. AS23.2 | reverse complement strand
TCAATGGCCATCCGAATAGCGACATCGATCAGTTGCTGCCGTGGGCATATTGCCGCCACGACCTCAAAGCTGTGGCCTGAAAACAGCGCTTACCCTGAAATCGGGCTGCAGGGCGGAAGACTCAAAACTCCGGACCGCGGAGCGCCTCGCCAATCTGATGGCAGTCTTCTGCATTCTCAGCTGGCGCGTCCTCTGGCTCACCATGCTCAACCGCACAGCCCCGGACGCGTCACCGAAGATAGCGTTAACGGATACCGAGATCGCATTGCTCGATGAACTCATCAGCGACGCCGGCAATCGACGATGTCGCCCTGGAACCCTCGCATTCTACCTTACCAAACTTGCGCGATTAGGTGGCTACCTGGCCAGGGCCGGCGATCCGCCACCCGGAAATGTTGTCATTTGGCGTGGCCTCTCCAGACTCACCGATATCGAACTCGGCGCCGAAATCGGAGCGGCTGGAAATGTGGGTAATTGAAAGCCGGTGAAGGGCGGCCTTGCCGAATGAGGCGTGGCGTGTTGTTGAGTACTGTCCTTATGGACAGTGATAGGCGCAGCACCCAAGTCGAACGGCTTGAAGTGGTGGACACGGGCCGGCGACGGCGCTGGTCCGAGGATGAGAAGCTCAAGATCGTCTTGGAGAGCTTGCAGGCGCCGCGCCAATGCAGAACGGGTCGGCTGCACCGCTGCACCGGTAGACGCAGGCCATCGTGAGAGGCGGCCTTGCTATCGATCCAGCATCGGTTGCTTAATGTCCACGCTCTAGAAGACGCACAAAGGGTGACAAGCATCAGGACTTCCGATCAGCCGTTCAACAGACAGCAAAAAGCCGCCCCGTATGGGGCGGCTTGCCTCTCGTTCGCGAAATCGAGTCACGTGAGACGAAGCGTCGCCCTTTGTCCTTTCCGACGATAGGCGAGGAAGCCGACACCAGCAAAGCCTAGGACCAGCATCGCCCAAGTCGACGGCTCCGGAACGGCGGCGGTAATCGGCCCAACGCCGCCGATGCGCTCCTGTCTTACTTGACTGAAGAGACCACCATTGAGCGCCGCGATCGAGACGCTTTCGATGATTTCGCCAGCACCAGCCTGCAGAGTAAAGAAATTATTGCCATTCGTGCTGACGGCTTCCTGAAAGGTCCACGTCTTGTCGTTAGTCACTACGGTGATCGTCGCTAAGGTGGCGGTCTTATCGATAATGTTAAAGACATTGGCCGTGAAACCGAGGCTGGCGTCCGCCATATGCCAACCGAGCAAATTGAAGCCATTTGCATCGGTGTCGAAGATTCTGGCCTGGCCTGAGGATGAGGTACCAGTCAAATTCTCGTTGCTGGTAAAGGTGATTCTATTCGCGGGATTTGAGTTGGTATCGGTTGTCAGCGACTGTGAATTGTTCCCTGTGACGTTCTGAAAGACCACATTCTGGTCAGTAGCTCCGCCGACATTACCTACCGTAAGTACCAGCGAGGCATTGGCGGCTGTACACGTAAGAGCGGTGGCAAACAGCGCCCCGGGGATAGCCAAAATCGATTTAAATCGCCTCATACTAACGCACTCCTTGAGAGAAATGGCCACTTTCAGAAATTATTTAAATGATTATCTATGTTTATCTCCGATGTCAATGCCAAGTGAAGCCATGGTTAAATCACGAAAATAACATAACAAATACGGTGCTTTATAGGGGGAGGCCGTTGACGGGATTATTTTCGGCAATCCTTCGGGCGGCTTGACGACCCACACGGCTGCATTCAAATCGCATTTCGAGAAGCCGATATCTACGAATTGCTGCTCTAACCGCGGGTTTTGATTTGTATAAAAGCGATTGCAATCGGTTGGCCTGCTTGAGTGAAGCCCCGCCCAATCTATGCAACAACGTCTCTTTTCGCTGATCTTCGGCAGACCTCCGAGTAAGCTCACGACATGATCTTGGCTTTCGCGCTGATAGCACTCGCTTGTAACCCCGGGGATCGGTTGATCGACCTTGGTGGGAAGATCCCTCGCGCCATTAAGACAATCGATTTATTGATTTCGGTCGAGCCGTCTTACGCCCGCCTGTATGTTTACCAACCAGGATTTCCCGGCAGTATCCAAGGCTGCTGCCGCAATCTCCCTAGCTCCGTCCTCAAGCTTCCCGTCATCGATGGGCGCTTCTGTATCAGGCAGAGCCAGCCGCAGATGAAGTGGAAAGTGCAGGTGATCGCCCGGCCGGAGGATGCGATCTAGACTTTGCGAGGAATTGCGCCCACAGGCTGCTGTTCGGTGGGCGATGCCGTTTCTCACGCGTGAGCCTGGCGAGGCCACGCTATCGGCATGATGTGCTTATTAGAAGCCTCGTTGGGCATGCCTTGATCCGAAAACCTATGAATAGTCACTAACTTGCGGGCGCCGCGTCACCGCTTGCTTCCGCTAGTTGTGGAAGAATAGGCCGACAGGCAAGCTTGTAGCACGGGCCTAACAGGCAAGGATCAGGAGCGGCTCTGGTCGAGACGGGCCTCAAACAAGGTTCCTTGCTCTTCGTGTTGCTCTGGACGCGCTGGCGGCGTGGCAATTTTCCTTCCGCTTTCTGGCTATTCGCTTCACCTGTATGGGGAGTGATCAATAAGGCTTTCCCGGTAGCCTTTCTGCTCAAGAGATATCGACGCTCGCGCGCTCGGTGAGTTCCGACTTTTCGAAGCTTGTCGGCGAATAGCTGAGGCTGCGCGCAACAGCGTGACGATCCATTGTCGTTTGTTCTTTTAAAACGGTGCTGCCGGCCTCGGCATCGAGCACTCTCGTTTCGGGTGATCGCTCTGCCAGGGCGCGACCTTCAGTATTAACTAGCGCTCTGACTGGTTGAGCCGCCGGTCTTGCCGCGACCCGCGATCCGCGCCACAATCTTCAATTGATCGCTGTCTGAGGTGGTCTATGAGTAAGCGAAGCGTTGTAAGGTCCCTGTCATTCTATTTTAAGCGCGCAACGGTCGTGCATGCGGAGTTCGGCCTTTGGGAGTTGATCATGCGTCTCCTTAGGCGGCTCGGCTTTGAGGACCGGCAGCTCGCTGCTTGGCGAAAGCAGAAGATGGAAGCGGACGCCGAATTTGATCGACGATTTGGTACGGATACGGGAGGAGTGCAAAACTTAGCCGACGAGGAGGGGATCGTTGGCGAGAATGCGAAGCACGGTCTGGCGCACATAGCGACCGATCCAGCCCAATTCAGGCAGATAATGGATACGCTAGATCTGCCGCTTTCCGAGTTTGCCTTCATCGACCTTGGTTGCGGGAAAGGGAGGGCTCTCGTACTTGCCGCACAATATCCCTTTAGAAGCATCATTGGTGTCGATTTCGTCCCGTCGTTCGTTGAAGCTGCGCGCAACAACGTCAGCGTCGCGGCAGCTCAAGGATTGCGACGCGACATACAGGTCGTAGTCGGTGATGCAACGCAGTTTATTCTGCCATCTGGGGCCGCGCTCGTATACCTCTATAATCCATTCGATTCGCACATAGTCCGGAAAGTGGCTTTGCACGTGCGAGCTTCATACGAAAGCGATCGTCGCCCGGTTATCATCGTGTACTCGAATCCTATTCACATGCTCGAATTCACGAGCTGCGGTTGGCAGCTCGTGACTAAAGGCAGTGGTTGGGTGGCCCTGAACTGCGTTGCCTAAAACTCAATCTTGTCTTCTCGCAGAATTTTGATCCTTCACTAATTCAGCTCTTGCGTGAGAATTTTGCTCGGCTCCCTGGATTGCAACGGACCATGTTCTTCTACTATTTGTCGCGCATAGCTAACACAAAGATTGCAAACAGCCTCGCGCTCGCCTTTGCGATCTTGAGGCATGCAAATCTTCTGTTCCCTTTGGTTTTCGCGTCGCGGAAGAGTGACCTGGCGCGATATCTTCGCGCCCGCCCGGAGATTGTCGAGATCGTCTACGGTCGTTTTATCGCAGACAACTGGGATGCTGCCACCAAGCTACGTACCGCGCTAAGTCATGTCGAAACGGTCGCCGCAATTGGAGGGGCGGTCGATACCGAGACCGACCTGGTTACTGATCTGATCGAGCTGCCCCTAGGTGAGGGCTACAGGATCAGTCTTGATCAGCCGCGATGGTTGCTTCGGGAAGGTCAACTTGCGTTGAGCCTGTGGGAAAGCAAGGATCGAATCTTCAGCGTTAGCTTTTCGCTGCGGACCGACGCGGATGGACGGACTGCCTTTGTCGGTGGCATTCAGGGGCGGCGGCAAGTTGATGGCGAGGAGGATGTCCTCGAGCGCTATAGGCGATTCACGAAATGTGCGCACGGAGTTCGTCCTCGAGATTTCATCCTCGAAGTCTTCAAGATCTTTTGTAAAGTCATCGGCATATGCCGTATCCTTGCTGTAGCGCAGGACAATCATCCTCTCTCGGGAAAGAGCGGCGGTTTCTCTCTTGCGTATGACGAGATTTGGCAAGAGCGTGGTGGCCAATATGATGGTCGTGGCTTCTACTCCTTGCCCGTTGGGCTTTCCATGAAGGCCGAAGACGGGATCCCTGCTAAGAAAAGGAGCCAATACAGAAAGCGTAGCACGATGTTCGCGGACATCGAGCAGGATCTGTCGGAACATCTCGCGACGCGGCAGCTGGAGAGCCGTCCTGCCGAAGTTGAGGTTCATGCCAAAGGCGACATAAGCAGCTTGGATACGTTGCTGCGAATTCTAGCTTACACAGGGGCAGTATTCGTTTTGGCCTCCACAAATGTTATTGGAGGCACCTGGATTGGATTCGCGATAGGATTAGCTTTCGTCCATGGTACGTACTGGATACTGAAGGGGAATATTCCCGAACGAGCTGGTGAGCGTATTAGGGCATTGACCAGGCTCAGGCAGAGCTCGATGGTTGTTCGCGTGATGCTAGCGATAGCTATTCTAGCGATTGGAGTCGCGGTTGATCTCCAGCTGGATCAAGATCGGGCACTTGGGCGGATATTCAAGCTCTATTTCATTCTTGTGTTCGTAAGTTCTCTATGTCTCGGGACGCGCGTGACGCTAGTTGTGTGTGCCGCGTGCCTTGTGGCCCTTAACTTTCTGCATTTGCCTCCACGATACAGCTTTGCGATCTCGAGTTGGCAGGAGGCCTTGGACATGTTGGTCTTCGGCGCTATGGCTGCGGTCGTTGTGGTGATACCTCGACTTCTGCTTGTTTCTGTCGAGCTGGCCGCGCTCAGGCGCGGACAGGGCAGGAGTTAAGACCAGAGAGGACTTTCTTGCTCGTGAGGCTCTGCGAGGCCGAGTAAGTTGCATGGGCCGAGCCGATATGCGTGATACGACTGTTCGAGTGATTTGGCTCGGCCCTGACGGGGCAGCCCTGGATAGTCATTGCCTTGTGGGCGCTTGTGTCACTGTTGGCTGCGGCTCGCAATAGAACAGCCGGCGGGAGAGCGGCCGACCAACAGACTGGGCAAAGGGCAGGGCGTTCAGCCAATTCGCTGGCGATAACCTGAGACCGGTCGACCCCAATACCGGCTTCAGCGTCGATGGATGCTCGGTTCGGATGGGGCGTTCGGGCCGGGGCCGCAACCTTCGCAGTCGCAGCCGGCTAGTAGAGATAGTTTTGGGGGCAGGGCCGCCGGATGCGGAATTGGGGGAATTATGTCGGGGCAATGGATTGGCTATTTCACTGGTACAAGCAAAGGACCGGCCGTCGTCGAGCTTGACGACAGAGGCGACCATTTGGAGGGCAATGCGGCGGCGTTGCGGCGAACAGGCTCAGCGACTTCATTGCGAGGCGGTCGGTAGCCTGCAAACCTGTCGGTACGCGGTTGATCCATCAAGACGATAAATCGAAAGCGATGAACAGCCAACTTCATTCATTCAGCTGCTGCAGCATTTGTCACCGGCGCTTGTGATCGCCGCAGCCGGTCGATCAGCAGGTAGATCACCGGCGTCGTGTAGAGCGTCAGGATCTGCGAGACGAGCAGGCCGCCGATGATGGTGATGCCGAGCGGGCGCCGTAGCTCCGTGCCGGGCCCGGTTGCGATGACCAGCGGAATGCCCGCGAACAGCGCTGCCATGGTCGTCATCAGGATGGGACGGAAGCGCGCCTGGCAGGCCTCGAAGATCGCCTCCGCCGAGGACAGGCCGCGCTGACGCTCGGCATCGAGCGCGAAGTCCACCATCATGATGCCGTTCTTCTTGACGATGCCGATCAAGAGGATGATGCCGACGAAGGCGATCACCGTCAGCGGCGTGTTGGTGAGCTGCAGCGCGAGCAGCGCGCCGAGGCCGGCCGAGGGCAGCGTCGAGATGATGGTGAGCGGATGGGCGAGGCTCTCATAGAGCACGCCCAGCACGATATACATCGCGACCAGCGCGCCGAGGATCAGGAGCGGCTGGCGGCCGCTGGTCCTGGCGAAATCCCCGGCATTGCCGTCGAAACTGCCGCGAATGCCTTCCGGCATATGCAACTCCTCGACCGCGCGCTGGATGTTCTGGGTGGCGACCTGGAGCGGCACGTTCGGCAAGAGGTTGAACGACACCGTCGTCGAAGGAAACGATTGCGAATGATAGACCGCGAGCGCGGCGAGCCCGCGCGTTGCGTGCACCACGGCCGACAGCGGCACCTGCGTGTCGCCAGCGCCGGCGACATAGATCCGTTCGAGATTGGACGGATCGACCTGGAATTTCGGGTCGATCTCCAGCACGGTCATGTACTGGTTGCGCTGGGTGTAGATGATCGAGATCTGCCGCTGCGAGAACGCGTTGTTCAAGGCGTTGTCGATGTCCTGCACTCGGACGCCGAGCGCCGAGGCCTTCTGACGGTCAATCGACAGCGTGAGCTGAAGTCCGCCGGGATCGCGATCGCTGGAAATGTCGGTGATGCCTTCGACCGTCTCCATGCGCTTGGCCACGATCGGCGCCCACTTCTGGAGCAGGTCAAGGTCGGTGCTGGAGAGCGTGTACTGGTAATCGGAATCGCTCTGCCGTCCGCCCGCGCGCACATCCTGGGCGGCGAACATGAAGAGGCGGATGCCGGGCACCGGGAATAGAGCGCGCCTGAGACGGTCGATCACGACTTGCGTCGAGACGTGGTCGCGTTCTTCCGGCGGCTTCAGGCTGATGAACATAGTGCCGCGGTTCGAGGTCGCAGCCCCCGGCCCGCCTCCGCTGCCAACCGTCGAACCGATCCCCGCAACGGCCGGATCCTGCATCACGATGTCGGCAAGCCGCTGCTGCAGGCTGAGCATCGACTGGAACGAGATGTCGGCAGAGGCGCGCGTCGCGCCGATGACGAAGCCGGAATCATCTGTCGGGAAATAGCCCTTGGGGATCTTGATGTAGAGCGTCACGGTCAGGCCGATGGTGGCGAAGAACACCAGCAGCGTCAGCAGCGGAAATTCCAGCACGGTGTGCAGGGTGCGGGTGTAGAAAGCGACGATGCGCGACAGCGAGCCTTCGATGACCCGATCGAACAGCGTCGCGGTCCCCGAGGGTGTCTGCCGGATGTAATGGGCACAGATCATCGGCGTCACTGTCAGCGACACCAGCGTCGAGACCAGGATCGCGAAGGTCAGCGTCAGCGAGAACTCGCGCAGCAGGCGGCCGACGATGCCGTCCATGAAGATCAGTGGCGTGAACGCCGCGATCAGCGACAGGCTGATCGAGACCACGGTGAAGCCGATCTGCCGGGCCCCGTCGAGGGCCGCCTGGAACGGCCGCAGGCCATGCTCGAGATTGCGGTACATGTTCTCGATCATGACGATGGCGTCGTCGACGACGAAGCCGACCGAGATCGCGAGCGCCATCAGCGAGAGATTGTCGATCGAGAAACCCGCGACCCACATGCCCGCGCAGGTCCCGGCCAGCGCCAGCGGCACCGAGATGCCGGCCGCGATCGTCGGCGTCAGCCGCCGCAGGAACACGAACACCACGACCATCACGAGGAAAGCGGTCGCCAGCAGCGTCCACTGCATGTCCAGCACGCTGGCGCGGATCGTGCTGGTGCGGTCGACCAGGGTGGAGACGTCGACGCCGGCGGGGATCCACTGCTTCAGCTCCGGGATCAGCGCTTTCACCCTGTCGACGGTGTCGATGACGTTGGCATCGCCCTGCTTGGTGATCTGGATCAGCACCGCCGGCTGCTTGTTGAACCAGGCGATCGAGCGGGCGTTGCGGACGGAATCCTCGATGTCCGCGACGTCGGAAAGCCGCACGAAATTGCCGTTGGCGCTCTTGATGACGATGTCGCGGAACTCTTTCGCGGTGCGCATCTGCCGGTTCAGCGACAACGTCTCGCTCTGGCGCTCACCGTTGAAGATGCCGACCGGGCCAAGCGGGTTGGCGTTGATGATCGCGGTCCGCACGTCGTCGGTGGCAATGCGGGCGTTGGACAGCGCCACGGGGTTGAGCTGCACCCGCACCGCCGGCTGATCGGCGCCGCTCACCGTCACGTCGCCGACACCCGGCACCTGCGAGATGCGCTGCGCGAGGACCGTATCGGCGACATCGTAGATCGCGCTGGCGGACAGCGTCTTCGAGGTCAGCGCCAGCACGAAGACGGGAGCGCCGGCCGTGTTCGCTTTCCGGAATCTCGGCAGCGCCGGCAGATCACTCGGCAGGTCGACCAGCGCGGCATTGATCGCCGCCTGGACGTCTCGGGCGGCCTTGTCGATGTTGCGACCGATGTCGAACTGAAGCTGGATGTTGGAGACACCGAGCGCGCTCGTCGAGGTGATCTGGTTGATGCCGGCGATCTCGCCGAGCCGCCGCTCCAGCGGCGAGGCCACCGTTGCCGCCATCACGGAGGGATCGGCGCCCGGCCGGTTCGCCGTGACGAAGATGGCGGGGAAGTCGACGTTCGGGACCGAGGCGACGGGAAGGAACTCGTAGGCGACGACACCCAGCAGGAACAACCCGATCGACAGCAGCGTGGTCGCGACCGGGCGGCGGATGAAGGGCTCCGAGATCGATGCCATCACTGCATCCCCTCGGTCGCGCCCGCGACGGGCGGGCCGCCGGATTCCGCCGGCGGCAGCGCCTGCTCGAGGCGGCGGTTGATGCGGTCGAGCACCAGATAGATCACGGGCGTCGTATAGAGCGTCAACAGCTGGCTCAGCAGCAGGCCGCCGATGATGGAGATGCCGAGCGGGAAGCGCAGCTCGGCGCCGGTGCCGCTCTCGATCGCGAGCGGCAGCGCGCCAAACAGCGCCGCCAGCGTCGTCATCATGATCGGGCGGAAGCGCAGCAGGCAGGCCTGCACGATCGCATCGTTGGCCGACATCCCCTGCCCGCGCTCGGCTTCGAGCGCGAAGTCGATCATCATGATCGCGTTCTTCTTGACGATGCCCATCAGGAGGATGATGCCGATCAGACCGATCACCGAGAGGTCCTGCCCGAACAGAACCAGCGCCAGGATCGCGCCGACACCGGCCGACGGCAGCGTCGAGAGGATGGTGATCGGGTGGATGTAGCTCTCATAGAGCACGCCCAGCACGATGTAGATCGTGATCACGGCCGCAAGCAGCAGCCAGGGCTGGCCGGCCAGCGCCTTGGCGAATTCGGCGGCGTCACCCGCATAAACGCCGACAATGCTGTTGGGCATTCCGATGCGCGTCTCGATCGTCTTGACCGCCGCGACCGCATCGCCCAGCGCCGCGCCCGGCGCGAGATTGAAGCTGAGCGAGATCGCCGGGAATTGCGCCTGGTGCGAGATCGCGAGCGGCGCGGTGGTGCGGGTCAGCGTCGCCACGGCGGATAGCGGCACCTGGGCGTTAGGCGCGCCGGCGGTCGCGCTCGCCCCGCCCGGCAGATAGAGCTTCGACAGGATCGAGGGATCGCGCTGGTACATCGGCAGCGCCTCCAGCACCACGCGATACTGGTTGGCCTGGCCGTAGATGGTCGAGATCTGGCGCTGAGCGAACGCGTCGTTCAGCGTGTCGGTGATGGCCTGGAGGCTGACGCCAAGCTGGCCAGCGCGAGTGCGGTCGACGTCGAGCTGCGCCCGCAAGCCGCCTTCCTGCGCCTCGGAGGAGACGTCCCGGAACAGGGGATCCCGGCGCATCTCCGCAACCAGCTTGCGCGCCCATTCCGATACCAGCGTCGCATCGGTGCCGGTCAGCGTGTACTGGTATTGCGAACGGCTCGACTGGGTCGAGATCTGCACGTCCTGCACCGGCTGGAAATAGACGGTCATGCCGGGGATGCTGGCCACCCTCTCCTTCAGGCGGGTCACGACCGCGGCGACATCGTCGCGCCGCTCGCCGCGTGGCTTCAGCGTCATGACGAGACGGCCGACATTGGTGGTCGGGTTGACCGAGCCTGCGCCGATCACCGAGACCACGCCGACCACGTCGGGATCGGCCTTGATGGCGTCGGCAACCTCGGCCTGCCGCTTCTGCATCTCCGCGAACGATACGTCCGGTCCGGCTTCCGTCACCGCTGTGATCGAGGCCGTGTCCTGGAGCGGCAGGAAGCCTTTTGGCGCGACGACGTAGAGAACCAGGGTCGCAATCAGCGTGACGAAGGTGACGAGCAGCGTGGCCCGCTGACGCTCCAGCACCCAGAGCAGCGTCCGGTGATAGAAATCGACGGAGCGGTCGATGAAGCGGCTGATCGCAGCCAGCCCCGGCACGGCAAGCTCCTCGTGGGTGTGCTTGAGCAGCCGCGAGCACATCATCGGCGTCAGCGTCAGCGAGACCACCGCCGAGGTCACGACCGCGATGGTCAGCGTCAGCGCGAATTCACGGAACATCCGGCCGACGAGGCCCGACATGAACAGCAGCGGGATGAAGACCGCGATCAGCGACACCGTCAGCGAGATCACGGTGAAGCCGATTTCGCTGGCGCCCTTCAGCGAGGCCTCCATCGCGCCGTCGCCGTTCTCCATGTGGCGGACGATGTTCTCGATCATGACGATGGCGTCGTCGACGACGAAGCCGGTGCCGATCGTGAGCGCCATCAGCGACAGATTGTCGAGGCTGAAGCCGGCAAAATACATGATGCCGAAGCTCGTGATCAGCGACAGCGGCAGCGCCACGCCGGCGATCAGCGTGGCCCGCAGCGAGCGCAGGAACAACAGCACCACCAGCGTCACCAGCACGACGCTCAGGATCAGCGTGAACTGCACGTCGCGGACGGAGGCGCGGATTGTCACGGTACGGTCGGAGACGATGGTCAGGTTCACGCCGGCTGGAATGGCGCGCTGGACTTTTGGGATTTCCGCCCGGATCTGTTTGACGACGTCGATCACATTGGCGCCGGGCTGGCGCTGGATGTCGATGATGACGGCTGGCGTGCCCTGGTACCAGCCGCCGGTACGGTCGTTCTCCAGGCCATCGACGATCTGCGCGACGTCGGCGATCGTGACCGGGGAGCCGTTCCGGTAGGCAATGATGACTGGCTTGTAGGCTTCGGCGACCGCGATCTGGTCGTTGGCCGCGATCACGTATGATTGCTGCGCGCCATCGAGCGATCCCTTCGGGCCGGAGACGTTGGCGTTGGCGATCGCGGTGCGCAGGTCCTCCATGGCTATGCCGTAGGCCGCCAACCGTGATAGGTCCGCCTGGATGCGCACAGCCGGCTTCAGCCCGCCGAGCACGGAGACGCGACCGACGCCGGAAATCTGGCTCAGCCGCTGCGCCAGGAGCGTGTCGGCGATGTCGCTCATCGCCCGCAGCGAGATCGTGTCCGAGCGCAGCGCCAAGGTCATCACCGGCGCATCCGCCGGGTTCACCTTGGCGTAGGTCGGCGGATAAGGCAGCGTCTTGGGCAGCACGCCGGCCGCCGCGTTGATCGCGGCCTGCACGTCCTGGGTCGCGCCGTCGATGTCGCGGTTGAGATCGAACTGGAGCGAGATCTGGCTGACGCCGAACGAGCTGGTCGAATTCATCGCCGACAGCGACGGGATCTGGCCGAGCTGACGCTCCAGCGGCGCTGTGATCAGCGAGGCGATCACGTCCGGGCTCGCGCCCGGAAGCTGCGTCGTCACCTGCACGGTCGGGAAGTCGACCTGTGGCAGCGCCGAGACTGGCAGTGAGAAATAGCCGAGCGCGCCGCCGATCAGCAGCGCGATGCCGAGCAGCGAGGTCGCGATCGGCCGGCGGATGAAGGGTTCGGAGACGCCCATGGGATGGCCTGCCGCTCAGGCGGTTGTTGTCGGGATCATGGCTGCTTTGCTCCGCTGCCCGATGCCCCCGGACTTGCCCCCGGTCCTGGCGCCGGCCCGGTCTGTCCCTTCTGGTCGCCTTCGCGGCTCTTCCGCTTGGCGCGGAGTTCCCCATCCTTGCCTTGTCCGTCCTTCTGGCTTTCCTTCTGGCTTTCCTTGGCGCCGTCCTTCTTCTGAGCGTCCGGTCCGCGCGAGCGCTTGCGCGGCGCGAGATCGGCCGACGGAGTCTGGTCATCGCGGCCGACGATCACCTTGGAGCCGTCCGACAGATTGGCAAAGCCCGTGGTTACCACCTGGTCGTTCGGCGACAGGCCGCTGGCGATGACCGCATCATGCTCGTTCTGCTGAGTCACAGTCACGGGCTTGGCCGAGACGACGTTGTCCTCGCCGATGACATAGCTGAAGGTGCCGATCGGGCCGCGCTGCACCGCCGAGGTCGGCACCACCAGCGCCTGCATCAAGGTCTCGACCTTAAGGCGGACATTGACGAACTGGCCCGGCCAGAGCTGGTAATTGGCGTTGGGGAGCTCCGCCTTGAGCCTGAGCGTGCCCGTGGTCTGGTCGACCTGGTTGTCGATGCCGGTGAGCTTGCCGGTGTCGATTACCGTGATGCCGTCATTGCCGAACACGTCGACCGCGAGCGCCCCCTTCGCCGCCGCCGCATTGACGCGCGTGATCTGCTGCTGCGGCAGGCTGAACCACACCGCGATCGGCTGCAATTGCGTGATGACGACAAGCCCCGTGATGTCGGAGGCGTGGATGATATTGCCCTGGTCAACCTGGCGCAGTCCGGCGCGGCCCGAGAGCGGCGCCACGATCCTGGTATAGCTCAGCGTCGCCGCCGCGTTGTCGATCGCGGCCTGGTCGGCCCTGACCAGCGCCTCGGTCTGCGCGACCAGCGCACGCTGGGTGTCGGCCTGCTGCTTGGACCCCGCATTGGAGGTGGCGAGCTGCTCGTAGCGCGCGAGGTCGATGCGCTGGTTGGCGAGCTGGGCCTGGTCCTGTGCCTTCTTGGCGACGGCCTGGTCGTACTGCGCCTGGTAGATCGCCGGATCGATCTCGCCGAGCACGTCGCCCTTCTTGACGTCCTGCCCTTCGGTGAAATTCACCGCGATCAGCTTGCCGTCGACCTGCGAGCGCACGGTCACGGTGTTGAGCGCGCGGATCGCGCCGACGCCGTCGAGAAAGACTGGGACGTCCTGGATACGCGGGGTCGCAGCCAATACCGGCACGGGCAGATCGGGCCGCTGATTGCGGTTGTTCGCCTGCTGCTGCTGATGCATCGCGGTCCAGCCGATATAGCCGAGGCCACCGAGGATCGCGAGCGTGATCAGGGTCATCACGAAACCGCGGCCGCGCGACTTCTTCGCCGTCCCCTGTTTCGCGCTTTCCTTCGTATCCGGCTTAAAGAGCATTGACCGGTTTCTCCATCCTCGGCTCCCAGCCGCCGCCGAGCGCCTGATATAGGCTGACGATGGCAAGAAGCCGCGCAAGTTGGGCCTGCCACAACGCATCTTCCGCCTGAAATAGTGTCTGCTGGACGTTCAGCACGGTCACGATGTCGGCGGTGCCGGCGCGCAATTGCTGCTCGGCAAGATCGAACGCGCGCTTCGAGGAGGTGACGACATCGCGCTGCAATTGCAGCTTGATCGTGGTCTGCTTGATCGAGTACAGCGCATTGTCTACGTCGGCAAAGGACTGGACGATGGCCTTGCGATAGGTCTGGAGCAGCTCGTCCTGCCGCGCCTTGGCAAATTCGAAATTGCCGAGGATCTTGCCGCCGTCGAAGATCGGCTGCGTCGCGCTGCCGACGAGCTGGAAGAACGCCGCATGCGGCTGGAACAGCGAGACCAGTGCCGAGCTCTGATAGCCGCCATTGCCGGTCAACTGGATGGTCGGGAAGAACTGCGCACGGGCGTTGCCGATATTGGCGGTGGCGGAGGCGAGCTGCGCCTCCTGCCGACGGATGTCCGGCCGTTGCGTCAAGATTTCCGACGGCAGGCCGGGCGTGACGCGCGGGATCGCGATCTTGTTCAGCGAGCCGCCGAGCACGCGCACGCTCTCCGGCGGCCGCGACACCAGCACGGCGAGCGCGTTGATGTTCTGATCGAGCGTCTGCCGCAGCGGCGGCACCGACGCCTTCTGGTTGCCCAGCACGCTCTCCTGCTGCGCGACGTCCAGATCGGTGCTGGTGCCTGCCTTGCGGCGCTCCTTGATGGCATCGAGGATGCGCTGTGCGCTCGCGATGTTGTTCTGGGCGGTGCGTAGCCGGTCCTGCGAGGCCAGCACCTGGAAATAGGCGTTGGCGACGCCTGCAAGCGTTGTCAGCGCGACGACGTCACGATCGAAGCGGCTGGCGTTCGCCGTCTCCTCCGCCGTCTGCAGCGCGTCGCGGTTCTGGCCCCAGAAGTCGAGCTGGTAGCTCGCGCTCAGCGAAGCCGAATAGTTGACGACCTCGCGGCCGCCGTTGGTGAGTCCGGAGGCCGACGAGCCGGAGGTGCGCGAATAGGTCTCGGAGCCGCTGCCTGACAGGCTCGGCAGCAGCGCGGCGCCCGCCTGCCGCGCCTGTGCATCGGCCTGGACGATGCGCGCGACAGCGGCGGCGATGTCGAGATTGACGGTCTGCGCCTCTTCCATCAGCTGCGTCAGCTCGGTGGAGCGGAAGCCGCGCCACCAATCCAGTGACGGCGGCGCATCCCCCTTGCCCGCGTATTTGTACTGCGTGGGAACGTCGAGCGCGGGATCCGGAAGATCCTGCGTCAGCACGCAAGCCCCCGAGCTGGCGGCAAGGCACAGCACCGCAACCCAGCGCACTGCGCCCCGCGTCCGGGATGCAGAACCAGGACACCGCCGCATGGCGATCGCAGGAACACCCTGTGTCACATCCACCCCCCGCCGGGCAGATCGAGCCGCCACCGCGCAGCCGGATTAACCGATTCGCGGTCGGACAGTCGGGGGGACTTTCTGCAGCTCGTTCACAGGTACTGCTTTCTGCGGAACATGACGTCCATTCTACCCGGGTGCGGAACTGCGGGACAGTCCCGCACCTGCGAGATGCACACCCAAACGCACCGATGTCGGTATCGCGCAAATGCAAGATGGCCCTGTCTTGCAGCGATTTTTCGCATTCCCGCTCCGTCGTGGAGCGCATTCAAGCTTACCAAGATTTCATGTGATATTGCGGCCACACCGGCGCCAGGTCTGCACGACCAGGCCGCGCCGACCCGCAACAGCGGCGATGCGGGTTCAGCTCACTCTCAAAGCCCGGCCGAACCATTCTCACGAAGCCGTCAACCGCCGAGAACGAAGCGGCGCTCGTGACCATCGCTATCTTCTGCTCCCTGACGGCGGTCAGCCATATCCTCCTGCTGATATCCGGCGCGGCCCGAGCAGTCTCTCCTTCCGGAATATCGTTGCTTCGGCGGGTACTTCGGCCCGTCTCGCCGCAGCGCAAAAGCCTTCCCCTTTGGCCTGCCAAGCACTAGGTTTGGGCCAAACCTGCTCAACCCCTTGCTAGTGATTTCCCCCTGACATGACCATTCGAAACGACGTTGTCGAAGCCATCGGCGACACCCCGCTGATCAAGCTCAAGCGCGCCTCGGAACTGACCGGCTGCACCATCCTGGGCAAGGCTGAGTTCATGAATCCGGGCCAGTCGGTCAAGGACCGGGCTGGCAAATGGATGATCCTGGAAGCGGAGAAGCGCGGCGAGCTCAAGCCTGGCGGTCTCGTGGTGGAAGCGACCGCCGGCAACACTGGCATCGGACTCGCTGTCGTCGCCAGCGCCCGTGGTTATCGTACGCTGATCGTGATTCCGGAGACGCAGAGCCAGGAGAAGAAAGACTTTCTGAAGCTGTGCGGCGCCGAGCTGATCGAAGTCCCCGCCCTGCCCTATGCCAATCCCAACAACTACCAGCATATCGGCCGCCGCCTCGCGGACGAGCTGCGCAAGACCGAGCCCAATGGCGTGCTGTTTGCCGACCAGTGGAATAACCTCGACAACGCCAAGGCGCATTACGAGTCCACAGGGCCGGAGATCTGGGAGCAGACCAGCGGCAAGGTCGACGGTTTCGTCTGCTCGGTCGGCACCGGCGGCACGCTCGCCGGCATCAGCCGCTATCTGAAAGAGAAGAACAAGAACGTGAAGATCGCCTGCGCCGACCCGCACGGCGCCGGCATGTACGAATATTTCAGGACGGGCGATGCCAAGGCGACGCCCGGCGGCTCGATCACCGAAGGCATCGGCCTCAACCGCGCGACCGCGATCGTCGAGACCGCGAAGGTCGATGATGCCTATCTCATTCCCGACGCCGAAGCCGTCGCAGTGATCTACGAGTTGCTGCAGCACGAAGGCCTGTGCCTCGGTGGCTCGACCGGCATCAACATCGTCGGCGCCATGCGCCTCGCCAGGCAGCTCGGGCCCGGCAAGACGATCGTCACGGTACTCTGCGATTCCGGCAGCCGCTATCAGTCAAAGCTGTTCAATGCGGACTTCATGCGCGCCAAGAACCTTCCAGTGCCGGAGTGGCTGGAGAAGCGCAGCAACATCAAGCCGCCGTTCGTCTAGGTCGAGAAGCTTTCAGACACGTGAAGCCTAGGGCCGCGTATCGTGGTGGGCACGGCGCAAATGCGCCTTTTGCCCACCCTACGAGATCTGAGGTCACCGCAAAATCTGGCTCAGGAACAGCTTGGTGCGCGCGTGCTGGGGCGTGGCGAAGAACTCATTGGGCGTATTGGCCTCGATGATCTGACCGGCGTCCATGAACACCACGCGGTTGGCGACCTCGCGGGCAAAACCCATCTCGTGGGTGACGACCAGCATGGTCATGCCCTCCCGGGCGAGGTCGACCATGGTGTCGAGCACCTCCTTGACCATCTCCGGATCGAGCGCCGAGGTCGGCTCGTCGAACAGCATCACCTTCGGGTTCATCGTCAGTGCGCGCGCGATCGCGACACGCTGCTGCTGGCCTCCGGACATCTGTCCCGGAAACTTGTTGGCCTGGTGCGGGATCTTGACCCGCTCCAGGAATTTCATCGCGGTCTCCTCGGCGTCCTTCTTGGGGATGTTGCGCACCCAGATCGGCGCCAGCGTGCAATTGTCCAGCACCGTGAGATGCGGGAAGAGATTGAAGCTCTGGAACACCATGCCGACTTCGCGGCGCACCGCGTCGATGTGCTTGAGGTTGGGCCCGAGCTCGATGCCGTCCACAACGATCTGGCCTTCCTGGAATTCCTCGAGCGCGTTGATGCAGCGGATCAGCGTCGACTTGCCGGAGCCGGAAGGACCGCAGATCACGATGCGCTCGCCCTTGTGGACCTCAAGGTCGATGTCGCGCAGCACGTGAAACTCGCCGTACCACTTGTTCAGGCCGGAAATCTTGACGATTGAATTATCGGACATGGTGGAGCTCGATCAGTTGCGGCGGTGGGCGTTGAGGCGGTGCTCGACGAAGAGCGAGTAGCGCGACATTCCAAAGCAGAAGATAAAGTAGATGATACCGGCAAAGGCGAAGCCGGTGAACAACGTCGACGGCGTCGACCACTTCGGATCCGCGAACGACGCTCGCAGGGAACCGAGCAAATCGAACAGCGCCACGATCGAAACGAGCGAAGTGTCCTTGAACAGCGAGATGAAGCTGTTGACGAGGTTCGGAATGACGTGGCGCAGCGCCTGCGGCAGCACGATGAGCGAGGTCGTCTTCCACCAGGACAGCCCGAGCGCAGCGGCAGCCTCGCCCTGCCCGCGCGGGATCGCAGCTAACCCCCCCGCGTACATTCTCGGCCTGGTAGGCGCCCGTGAACAGCGCGATTCCGATCAGCGCGCGCACCAGCCCGTCGACCGTGAAATTGCCGGGCAGGAACAAGGGCAGCATGTAGGTCGCGAAAAACAGCACGGTAATCAGCGGCACGCCGCGCCAGAACTCGATGAAGGCGATCGAGAAGATCCGGATCAGCGGAATGGTGGAGCGGCGGCCGAGAGCCAGCGCAATACCGATCGGCAAAGAGGTGACGATCCCGGTGACGGAGACCACCAGCGTCACCAGAAGCCCGCCCCACAAGCTCGTCTGCACGATGGGCAGTCCGCCGTGATCAAGCCCCATCAGCTTGATCACGATCGCGATGGCGACGAAGGCGGCGAGGCTCGAGGCGAGCGTGCGCCAGCCCGCGCGCACCCCGCCACCAAGCCAGAAGGCGATCAGGGAGACGACGACGGTCGTGATGGCGAAATCGACCCAGACCGACTGGCCGGTCCCCTGGATCTGATCGCGCAGCCAGGTCAACGGAAAGATCAGCCAGGAGATCGCCGTGCCAACCAGCAGGATGAGATTGCCGATGACCCACAGCAGCGGCGCGATGGCCGAGGTCTTGCTGGGACTCAGCAGAGCCTGCCCGGCGCTCATGATGCTGTCGTCGAATAATTGCAGCAGTCCGGCCGTCCAGCTCAGGCCGAAGCCGGTGATCCCGCCGCCGTGCAGCAGGAAGAATGCGACCACCGGAAAGGCGAAGAAGAACAGGCCCGCATTGAGCCCCTTCGCCGGCAGACGCGGAACGAGCAGCGGCAACAGCAGAACTGCCGCCAGGATCAGTGCGAGGTTGACCCGCCAGCGCTCGGCCTCGGGATAGAAGCCGTAGATCAACTGTGGCAGCTTGGCCTGGATGTAGGGCCAGCAGGCGCCAACTGCGAAGCCGGCATTCTCGGGCAGGCAAGCCGCGCGGTCCTTGCCGGTCCAGACCGCGTCGACCATCAGGAACTTGACGGATGGTACGATGGTGAACCCGAGCAGCAAGGCGCCCACGATCGTGAGCAGGATGTTAGTCGGCGAGTTGAACAGGCGGGTGCGCACCAGGCCGATGAAGCCCGTGGTCTTCACCGGCGCGGGACGCTCAGTGAGCAGGTCGTGGCGGACGAAGCTGGACGAGGTGATATCGCTCATGCGCCGAGGCTCCGGCTGACGCGCCAACCGTAGACGCTCATGACGGCGCTGGTGAGGAGAGAGATCAGGAGATAGACGCCCATCGTCATGGCGATGATCTCGATCGCCTGCCCGGTCTGGCTCAGCGACGTGCCGGCGAATACCGAGACGAGATCAGGATAGCCGATCGCGACCGCCAGCGAAGAATTCTTGGTGAGGTTGAGATATTGGTTGGTCAGCGGCGGCACGATGACGCGCATCGCTTGCGGCACGACGATCAGCCGGAGCGTGGTGCCTCGGCTGAGGCCAAGCGAGGATCCCGCCTCCATCTGTCCCTTGTGCACGGACAGGATGCCGGCGCGGACGATCTCGGCGATGAAGGCGGCAGTATAGGTCGACAGGGCCACCGTCAGGGCCACGAACTCCGGAATGATCCGCGAGCCGCCGGCGAAATTGAAGCCCTTGAGCTGCGGCAGCTCGAACGTGAAAGGCAAACCGAACACCAGCATGGTGACGAGCGGCAGCCCGAACAGAAGGCCGAGCACATAGGGCCAGATGCGGATCATCTGCCCCCGCTGAAACAGCGCACTCCGCGCATAGACGCGAAGTGCCAGCGCGCCGACGATACCGACCGCCAGCGCCGCAAGGAACGGCTCAAACCCGCTCTCGCCGATCGGGCGGGGAATGACCAGTCCGCGATTGCTGATGAAGACGATGCCGAGAAGCGAGATGCTTTGCCGCGGATTTGGCAGAGCCGCCAGCACCGCCAGGTACCAGAACAGGATCTGGAACAGGACCGGCAGGTTGCGGATGATTTCGACGTAAATCTCGCCGACGCGCGACAGGAGCCAGTTGGGCGACAGCCGACACAACGCGACGATGAAGCCGATCACGGTGGCAAAGACGATGCCGACCACCGAGACCACGAGCGTGTTCAGAAGTCCGACCACGAACACGCGCAGGAACGTGTCCGAGCCGGTGTAGGAGATCAGGGTCTGGTTGACGTCGAAGCCTGCATTGTTCCGCAAGAAGCCGAAGCCGGCAGCGATGTGCTGGTTTTCGAGGTTGGCGCGGGTGTTGGAGACGATCTCGTAGCCGATCCAGCCCAGGATCGCCGCGAAGACAAACTGGACGGCAACGCCGTTCCAGCCAGTCTTGCCACCCAGAATGCGCCTGATCTTCAGCGCAATCTGGGCTGGCGGTTTACGGGCCTCGGTGCTCATCGCCGCGAGCCGCGGATCGAGCGGGATCAGCGGATCGGTGGCGCGTACTGAAGACCGCCCTTGTTCCAGAGATTGTTGAGACCGCGATTGATGGCGAGCGGCGAGCCCGAGCCGACGTTGCGATCGAAGACCTCGCCGTAATTGCCGACGGCCTTCACGATCCGCACCACCCAGTCCTTGGTCAGGCCGAGTTGTTCACCGAAATTGCCGTCGGTACCGAGGACGCGCTTCAGCTCCGGATTTTCCATTTTCGCCTTCTCGTCGACGTTCTTCGAGGTCACGCCGAGTTCTTCGGCCGTGACCATCGCGAACAGCGTCCATTTCACGAGGTCGAACCACTGGTCGTCTCCGTGGCGCACCATCGGGCCGAGCGGTTCCTTCGAGATGATTTCGGGGAGGACCATGTGATCGTTGGGATTGGCCAGCTTCAGGCGATTGGCGTACAGGCCCGACTGGTCGGTGGTGAAGACGTCACAGCGGCCGGCTTCATAGGCCTTGACCGTTTCGTCGTTGGTGCCGAACGCGATCACCTCGTACTTCATGTTGTTGGCCTTGAAGTAGTCGGCAAGATTTTGCTCGGTGGTGGTGCCGGTCTGCACACAAACGGAGGCGCTGTTGAGCTCGAGCGCCGAATTCACCTTGAGCGACTTCTTCACCATGAAGCCCTGCCCGTCATAATAGGTGATGCCGGTGAAGTTAGCGCCGAGCGAGGTGTCGCGCGAGATCGTCCAGGTGGTGTTGCGCGAGAGCACGTCGACTTCGCCGGATTGCAGCGCCGTGAAGCGATCCTTGGCGGACAGCGGCACGAACTTGACCTTGGTCGGATCGTCGAAGATGGCGGCAGCGACGGCGCGGCAGACGTCGACGTCGAGGCCGGTCCAGTTGCCTTTGTCGTCGGGCGAGGAGAAGCCCGGCAGACCCTGGCTGACGCCGCAGGACAGCACGCCCCGGTCCTTGACCGTCTTGAGCGTTTGCGCATCGGCGGCTTGGGCGGTCAGGCCGGCGGCGAGAGCGAGAGAGAGAGCCAGGGTTACGCGTTTCATGGGCTGAAGGCCTTTCAAAATCGTCTCAAGGTCAGGAACGTTGTCTCAGGATCGTCTCTGCCGGGGCTAACTGTACCAAGACTAGCCTTGCAAGAGTCATGCTGGAAAACCTTGCCGAACACTCGCCCATCCCGGGAGGCCATACCTTAATCCCCGCCGCTGGCGTCCGCCGTTATGGCTGTGGCGCAAAGTCCGGTCAGAAGATGGATCGAAGGTCGCGGCAGCCCCTCAACATGCGGCGACTGAATAGCACCTGCGCATCACAGAACGACTGGCGGGCCGGGTCAAGGGGTTGACGGGACTCTTCTGTCTTCTGTTATTAACGACGGCGGCCTTGGGCCGGCCCGCAGGGCGCGGAGCGCCAAGCGGAAACGCGCTTTTGAAAGCAGACGCATGGATTCCTCGCACCCCTCCCAACGGCACGCCGAGACCCGGCTGGTCACCTCCGGCCGCGACACCAAGGCGCAGAAGGGGTTCGTCAATCCGCCGGTCTTTCACGGTTCGACCGTGCTCTATCCGACCGCCGAGGACCTGCACGCCCATCGCGGCGAGTTCCAATACGGCCGCCACGGCACACCCACCACCAAGGCGTTCCAGGAGACGCTGATGGCGCTGGAGGGGCCGCAATGCGCCGGCGTCGGCATCACGCCGTCAGGCCTGGCTGCGATCTCCACCACCCTGCTCTCGGTGCTGAAGGCCGGCGACCATCTGCTGGTCTGCGACAACGTCTATCGGCCTTCGCGCAATTTCTGCAACGGCATGCTGGCCCGCTACGGGGTCGAGACCAGCTATTTCGATCCGCTGATCGGCGCGAGCATCGAAAAGCTGTTCAAGCCCAACACCCGCGCCGTGCTGGTCGAAGCGCCGGGCTCGCAGTCCTTCGAGATGCCGGACATCCGCGCCATCGCCGAGGTCGCGCATACGCGCGGTGCGCTCGTCATCGACGACAACACCTGGGCAACCCCGCTCTATCATCGCTCCCTCGAGCAGGGCGTCGACATCAGCATGCAGGCCGCCACCAAATATATCGGCGGCCATTCCGACATCATGTTCGGCACCATCTCCGCCAACGCCAAGGCCTGGCCGCAGATCGCCGAAGGCATCCGCCTGCTCGGCGTCTGCGCCGGTCCTGATGACGTCTTCCTGGCGCTGCGGGGCCTGCGCACGCTGTCGGTGCGGCTGGCGCAGCATCATCGTTCGGGGCTCGACATGGCGCGCTGGCTCGCTGCCAGACCCGAGGTCGCGCGCGTCCTGCATCCGGCGCTCGAGACCGATCCGGGGCACGCGATCTGGAAGCGCGACTTCACCGGCGCCTCCGGCCTGTTCAGCATCGTCTTGAAGCCGGCGCCGCAAAAGGCGGTCGACACCATGCTCGACACGCTCAAGCTGTTCGGCATGGGCTTCTCCTGGGGCGGCTTCGAGAGCCTCGCGATCCCCTTCGATTGCGACACCTATCGGACCGCGACCAAGTGGGCGCCCGGCGGCCCGACGCTGCGGCTGCATATCGGGCTCGAAAGCGTCGACGACCTCAAAGCCGACCTCGATCGCGGCTTCGCTGCCCTGAAAGCTGCAATGTGAGCCTGCTCACAAGGCATCGCGCCTGCGGACGCGCCAACGCGCGCCGCGGGAACGCGCAGCCGACGCAAACGTTAGCGCCGACGCGCCAACAAATGATTTGATCCGACCGCATTTGGCGCTAGCCTGACCCTTCGACTCCAATCCGGACACGGAGCATGGGAACGTTGGTTCTGCTCGATCTGATGGGCGGCGTGGCGCTGTTGCTGTGGGGCCTGCACATGGTCCACAGCGGAATTCTGCGCGCCTTCGGCCCGGACTTGCGGCGGCTGCTTGGCAAGGCCCTCAGCAACCGCCTCAGCGCCTTTGCGGCCGGCCTCGGGCTCACTGCCCTGCTCCAGAGCAGCACCGCGACGGCCCTGATCACCAGCTCCTTCGCCGCCGAAGGACTGGTCAGCCTCGCCGCAGCGCTTGCCATCATGTTAGGGGCCAATGTCGGCACGACGCTGATCGTGCAGGTGCTGTCGTTCAACATCGCAGCCGTCGCGCCGGTGCTGTTCGTGCTCGGGCTCGTCGCCTTCCGCTCGGGCCCGCGCTCGCGGATCAAGGACATCGGCCGCGTCTTCATCGGGCTCGGACTGATGCTGCTCTCGCTGCACATCCTGCTCGATACGCTGGCTCCGGCCGAGAACGCACCCGGCATGCGCGTCGTGATGTCGGCCATCACCGGCGATCCCGTTCTGTGCATCGTCATCGCGGCAGTCGTCACGTGGGCGGTGCATTCGAGCGTCGCCAGCGTGCTGCTGATCATGTCGCTGGCCTATTCGCAGTTCATCTCGCCCTACGCGGCGCTCGCACTGGTGCTCGGCGCCAATCTCGGCAGCGCCATCAACCCCGTGTTCGAGGGCGCCAGGCGCGACGATCCCGCGAGCTATCGCCTGCCGGTCGGCAATCTCGTCAACCGCGTGGTCGGGATCGCGATCACCCTCCCCTTCCTGCACGTGATCGCAGAACACATGCACGCCTGGCAGCCCGATCTCGCCAGGATGACGGCGGCCTTTCACATCGCCTTCAACGCCGGCACGGCCGTCATCTTCATCGGCCTGCTCGACACCATGTCGCGCCTGTTGACCCGACTCCTGCCCGACCGCGTCCAGGAGGTCGACCCGGCCCGCCCGCGCTATCTCGACGAGACCGCGCTGGAGACGCCGTCACTGGCGCTCGCCGACGCCGCCCGCGAAACGCTGCGCATGGGCGATCTCGTCGAGGTCATGCTGCGCAAGGTGATGGCCGCGATGATGACGGGCGATCGCGCACTGGTCGACCAGGTCACGAAGACCGACAATGCCGTGGACGGGCTCGACGAAGCCATCAAGCTCTACGTGACCAAACTGACGCGCGGCAGCCTCGACGAGAGCGAGGGCCGGCGCGCGATGGAGATCATCTCCTTCGCCATCAACCTCGAGCATATCGGCGACATCATCGACAAGAATCTCAGCGAGCTCGCGAGCAAGAAGATCAAGCGGCGCCTGCAATTCTCGGCAGAGGGCGCCGAGGAGCTCGCCGCCTTCCACAAGCGCACCATGGAGTCGCTTCGCATCGCCTTCGGAGTCTTCATGTCGGGCGACGCCAACGAGGCGCGCAAGCTGCTGGTGGAGAAGACTGCGCTGCGCAACACCGAGCTCGCCGCCGTCGAGCGCCATCTGGACCGCCTACGCGAGGGGCGCCCCGAAACCATCGAGACCACCTCGCTGCATCTCGACGTGCTGCGGGACTTACGCCGTATCCACTCGCATATCTGCTCGGTCGCCTATCCCGTGCTGGATGCGGCCGGCGAGCCCTATCGCAGGAGCGAGGCCGAGGCAGAGGCCCTGCCCGCTTCGGGCGCGGCGTCGGCGATGCCGCGCTAGGACCGGGATCAGCGATCCAGCGTCTTCGAAGCGGTGCCGTGGTTCTTCCAGATCAGCATGATGTTGCGAAGATAAATGATGGTCGCAAACAACTGTCCCATGATGATGACCGGCTCGCGCTTCACGACGCCGTAGATCAGAGTCATCAGGCCACCGCCCATCGAGCAGAACCAGAACGCCATCGGCACCACACTGTTTCCAGCGCGCTCGCTCGCGATCCACTGCACCAGAAATCGCGCGGTGAAGAACAGTTGCGCGACCAGGCCGAACGCGAGCCAGAAATCGAACTTGGCGACGAATACGTCGTAGAAAAAATTGCTCACCGCCTGACCGTATTGAATGATCATGCCTTCACCTCAGTCACATCTGGCGTAGGCTTCTTGCGACGAATCAGCCACCACACGCCGGCGAGATCCATGATGCCGATCCACAGCCGGTCGAAGAAACCATAGTTTGAAACGCCGGAATGGCGCGGCCGGTCGATCACGTCGACATAGGCGATCTCGTAGCCTTCCCGGCGCACCAGCGCCGGCAGGAAGCGATGCAGACCATCGAAATAGGGCAGCATCAGGAACACATCGCGCCGGAACGCCTTCAGGCCGCAGCCGGTGTCCCGCGTGCCGTCGTTAAGGATCGACCCGCGCACGCCGTTGGCGATGCGCGACTGAAACTTCTTGAAGCCGGTATCCTTGCGCCCGACTCGCTGGCCTGCGGCGAGCCCGACGCGCACGCTCTTCTCGACGGCCGCGATCAAGTCCGGCAGGAACGCCGGATTGTTCTGGCCGTCGCCGTCGAGGGTCGCCACGATCGGGCCGCGTGCCGCACGCACGCCGCTGCGCACCGCCGCCGACTGGCCGGTCGACTTGGCGTGACGAAGCTGCCGCAGATTGTCCCGCTGCTGCATGATGGCGGCGAGCCGCTCGCCGGTCGCATCCGTCGAGCCGTCATTGACGTAGATGATCTCATAGGCCCAGCGCCCATCCAGCGCCGCGCTGATCTCCGCGATCAGCGGCGCGATGTTGTCGGCTTCGTTGCGCACGGGAACGACGATGGAAACCGAAGGCTGGGACGTCGACAAATCGAAAGCTCGTGGTTGGAATTGGCCTGCCCCGGGGAACCGGCAGCCCCGGCAGGCAGCCGCTTTTATGGGGCGGATGCCCCGCGGGCAACCCTTTTGAGGCGGCCCGAGACCGCCCCAGCAAGGGGCACAATGGTGCCATCCGCACGGATGGCAAAGCCTAGCCGGCGCGCCGCAAACCAGTAGCGGACCGCCATGGCGCCGACGATGCCAAGCAGGGCGCCGGCTGTGACGTCACTCGGGTGGTGCGCGAGCAGCACCAGACGCGTCAGCAGGATCACGATTGCGTAAGTGAACATGAACACGCGCAGGCGCGGCCACAGCGCCGAGACCGCAAACGCCAATGCGAACGCCGTTACCGCATGCCCCGACGGCAGGCTGGCATAAGCCCCCGTACCCTCGAACGGTATGAAGTTGAACGGATTGGCCTTGCCGCCGACGAAGGGACGTCCGCGACCGATCAGATATTTCAGGACCTCTGCCACGAACACGGACACGGCAACGGACAGAAACATGAACTGCAGCCGCGTGCCGAGACCGAGCAGCAGCGCACGGCGGGTGCCGTGCATCCCAGCCGCAACGAGCGCCACGACCACCAGCGCAGCCCCCAGCACCGAGAGCACATACTCGTCCTTGCCGAAATCGGTGAGGATGCGGATCGGCCACAGACCCGGCGTGCCGCGCGCTGGCATCAGCAGTATCTCGGTCTGATCGAACGCGACCATCAGCACGATGACCAGGGCCGCACCCGCAGCGCTGAGCCACAGCGAATGCCGCGCCAGTTTTCGGGCGGCGACGGCCCGCTGCGAATGCGATGGCGCGCGCACGAGTTGCGCCAAGGCACGCCCCGAAACGGCAAACAATTGTGCGGGATAACCCGGGCGTGGAGCAATGTCGGTGGAGGCCGGCATCCTACTCGGTGCCTTCCGAACGGAAGATCGAGATCGAGATCGCGCGTCCTTGCGAGAAATTATAGCCGTCGATGCGCGCGCCGACCTTGTAGCGCAGCCCGATCGCCTCGGCGCGCTGCACGAAGCTGCGCTCCGAACGCTGCTCGATCAGCGCGAAGCGGCAGCTTCCTTGCCGCAGGAAGTCGGCCGCGCCCGAACCGTCGGTGAGCAGCGTCTGGGTACCCGTCAGGAAGACGAGGCTCGGCTCGTGGTAGCCGGCAGCAGCCGCTTTCGGCCCGACGCAGGTGACGTTGCGAAGCGCGCGTGCGATCTCGACGCTCGGAAACAGCGGGGTCAGCGACGGCAGCACGATGCCGTAGACCGTCACTGCCAGCATCAGGGCAGCCACCAGCGCGTTGAGCAGCGAGCGCTCGGCGCGATTGTTGTCGTAGAGCCACCAGGCGAACAGGCCGAAGATCAGCGCGGCCGCGATGAACGGCCAAGCCACGAAGGCCGGCTGCCGCGTCAGCATGACCGCGCCGACCACCGCGATGATCGAGGCGGCCGCAGGGATCGCGAACCACCAGGCCGAGCCGCGCATCAGCCAGGACCGCGACAGCACGCTCCGCTCCAGTGCACCGACGGTGAGGATCGCGATCGCGGGGTAGAGCGGCAGCACATAGTGCGGCAGCTTGGTCAGCACCGCCTCGAACACGATCCAGGACGGGATCAACCAGGCCAGCAGGAATTGCGCGCCCGGCTCGCGCCGCGCCCGCCACACCGCGGGTGCCGCCATCGCCGCGAGCGGCGCGCCGGGCCAGAACATGATCCAGAACAGAACGAGGTAAAGCCCGGGCGGCGCGCCATGGGATTCCTGGGCGCCGATCTTGCTCAGCATGTCGCCGCCGACCGAGTCGGCGAAGAAGGCATCGCCCGCGCGCCAGAAGATCGCGATGAACCAGGGCAGCACCAGCACCAGCATCCACATCAGGCCCCAGACCGGGCGCAGCTTCCACAGCCAGGAGGCGTCGCGGTCCTGGATCGCCAGCGCCACCACGGTGAGCCCCGCGAACATCAGGATCAGCGGCCCCTTGATCAGGACGCCGACCGCGAGCGCGGTCCAGAAGATCGCGGGCCAGCTCCACGGCGGACGCGTCTCG
The DNA here is from genome assembly GCF_001908185.1 of Bradyrhizobium sp. AS23.2. Taxonomy (GTDB): domain Bacteria; phylum Pseudomonadota; class Alphaproteobacteria; order Rhizobiales; family Xanthobacteraceae; genus Bradyrhizobium. The sequence continues at coordinate 10,914 of NZ_LGHM01000126.1, read as the reverse complement.
TCCTCGGCGCGCTGCCAGGACAGATAGGCCCGCGCCATCGCGCCCATCGCGGCGACCACGCAGAACAGCAGCATCGCGTCGGTCTTGGCGAGCCGTGCCTCGACGCCGAGCAGAACGGAGGCACACATCAAGAGTGCAGCGAGTACCGCTGCGCGCCGCGTAACGAAGCCGAGCGCCGCCCAATAGGTCATGAGCACGGCGCCGATCGCACCGATCAGCGACGGAATCCGGTAGACCCAGATGCGCAATTCGGCCTTCGGCAGCCTGAGCGCCGAAGCGGCTTCAACCGCTGCCGACTGCAACCAGTAGATGCCGACCGGCTTCTTGTAGCGGACGTCCTCCTGGAAGCGGATGTCGACATAGTCGCCGCTCTCGACCATCTGCTTGGTGGCCTGGGCAAAGCGCGCCTCGTCGCGGTCAACAGGCGGGATGGTGAAGAAGCCCGGCAGGAAGAGCAGCAGCGCGCACAGCACCAGGAAGGCGACGGCGCGGGCGTGGCTGGCCGTGACGACATCGAGCAGACGCACGAGTCGGTTGCCCGGATTCACGGGCGATTTCGGCTCGCGGGGCGCTCCAAAACGGGGAGTTGGGTAGGTCTCGGCCATTGGTTCCGCTTACGCTGAAACCGCCATCGCCACAACCGCTTAAGGCAGGGTCATTGAATTCGAATGACAACTGTGTCCGCGGCGCCAGTGGCGTCGATGACGGTGAGCCGGGCAAAGCCGGGACCGGGCGGATCAATCAGGCGCTGGCGCCGCCCGTCGATCTCGCCGAGCGTCGTGCCGTTGACCATGACTGTCATCGGCAAGACCCCGCCGGCGACCTTCACAGGCATGGTCGCGGCCTCCGCCACCCCTGACCGATCGACGTCGATCCGCGAGCCGTTGAGCGGGAACTGGATATGCGGAGCCTGCTCGCCGCCGGCCCGGACGAGTTCCCCGACCGGGCGGAACCGCTTCAGCGGCAGCGGCAGCTTCGCGTTGCTGGCGACCAGGGTTCCCTTTGGCGGCTTGGGCAATGGGGCAAGCGTCTTGCCGGTCCGGGCAAAGGCGTCGAACAGGATGGGCGCGGCGGCGACGCGGCCGATCAAGCCGGGAGCCGGCGCGCCATCGGGCCGGCCGACCCAGACGCCGATGGTCATGCGGCCGTCGAACCCGACCGACCAGGCATCGCGGTAGCCGTAGGAGGTGCCAGTCTTGAAGGCGATGCGGTTGTGGGCGGCGTTCTCCGGCGGCGGCGTGCCGAGCAGCACGTTGCCGACCTGCCAGGCCGCGACCTGGTCCATGAGCCGCAGCGGCTCGCGGTCGTCCTTGCCAGTCATGACCTCGCGCAACGGCTTGGTGGTGCCGAGCCGGGCGAACCCCGCATAGAGCTGGGCGAGATCCTGAAGCGTCACGCCGACGCCGCCGAGCCCCATGGCGAGCCCCGGCGCCTCGTCTTTGGGCAGAACCAGATTGCCGCCGGCCTGGCGCAGCCGAGATGCCAGACGACTCGACCCGACCCTGTCGAGCAACGCGATCGCGGGCACGTTCAGCGACAATTGCAGCGCCTTCTTCACCGGCACCGTGCCCTGGAACGTCATGTCGAAATTTTCCGGCGCGTAGGAGCCGAAGCGGACGGGCCGGTCGTCGATCAGGCTGTCGGGGTGGACAAAGCCGTCCTCGAAGGCGAGCCCGTAGATGAAGGGCTTTAGCGTCGAACCCGGCGAGCGAATGGCGCGAGTCATATCGACCTGCCCTGCCCGGCTGTCGTCGAAATAATCAGCCGAGCCAACGCGCGCCAGCACGTCGCCAGTCTCATTGTCGACCACGATGATGCCGACCGAAATGTTCGGCCCCAATGCGATGGCACGGTCGCGCGCCAGCAGCTCCAGCGCCTTCTGGAGATTGGCATCCAGCGTCAGCTTGATGATCGGTGCGTCCTTGATCGTCGCAAGCGCGCTGTCGGAAGCATGCGGCGCCAGGATCGGCATCGGTCTGCGCAGCTTCGGCACCGGAACGGCCTTGGCCTGCCGCGCATCATCGAGGCGCACCTGGTGCTCCTCGACCATGCGATCGAGCACGCGGTCGCGGGCCTTGCGCGCGGCGTCGGGGTAGCGGTCCAGCCTCCGCGTCTCCGGCGACTGCGGCAACGCGACCAGCAATGCGGCCTCCGCCAGCGACAGCCGTTTCGGCTCCTTGCCGAAATAGGCGATCGAAGCGGCGCGGATGCCTTCGAGATTGCCGCCGTAAGGCGCGAGCGCGAGGTAGAGATTGAGGATCTCGTCCTTGCTGAGCGTCCGCTCCAGCTCGATCGCGCGCACAATCTGGTGCAGCTTGGCATAGAGCGAGCGCTGCCGCCGCGGCTCCATCAGCCGCGCGAGCTGCATGCTGATGGTCGAGCCGCCGGACACGATGTGGCCGCGCGTGGTGAGCTGCAATGCGGCGCGCCCCAGCGCCAGCGGATCGATGCCGTCATGCGCATAGAAGCGCTGGTCCTCATAGGCGAACAGCAGTTTGAGATAGGTCGGATCGACGTTGGTTTTGGCATCAACCGGCAACCGCCAGCGCCCGTCCGCCATGGCGTAGGCCCGCAGTAGTTTTCCGTTGCGGTCGACGACCGTCGTGGAGACATTGCGCGCCTCGTCGAGCGGCAGCGGGTCGAGGGAATAGACCCAGGCGACGAAGGCGCCGATGGCAAGGATGAAGGCGAGCGCGGCGACGGAGAGGACGCGCATGATTGCGCCTCTTGCTCCGTCATGGCCGGGCTTGTCCCGGCCATCCACGTTCTCGCCAACCGCACCAAAGGCAGTGGATGCCCGGGACAAGCCCGGGCACGACGACTGAGTGTGAGGCTCGGCTTCCTTCATCCAATCACCACTCACTTCGCCGCCCGCACCTCGACGGAGCCCGTCCCGGTGCGGCCGTAGCGCGAGGGGTTGTACATGTCCTCGACATAGGCTTGCGGCAGCACGTATTTGCCGGGCGAGACCGCGCGCACGACGTAGGCCACGGTGAAGACCGCCTTTGAGTCCGAGGCGCGGTCGACCGCCGCTGTGAAGCGGTCGTCGCGGAACTCGGTGTTCTCCGGCTCTTCGCCATCCTCGATCCAGTCCAGCGTGCCGCTGTCACCCGACGACACCAGATTCGGATTGTCGATCTCGAGGCCCGCCGGCAGATAGTCCGACACCATGATGTGGCCGTACTCGGGCTTTGCCTCCGTGATCTTCAACACCACGGCGAAGCGATCGTTCTGTTTGACCTTGCTGATATCGGCCGGCTTGCCATCGAGCGTGAAATAGTTGCGCTCGATCTTGAACCCGGCCGAAGCGGCCGGCTCAGGCGTGACAGGCGAGCCCGACACCGAGACCACCGCCTGAACCGGCGCATCGCCGGTGTTGGTGATCTTCAGCGGCTTGCCCTCCAGCGTCGCGGCCTTGTAGCTGCGATAAAGCGCAGTCTTGACCGGCTGGCCGTCGACCTCGATCGAGAGGTTCTCCTTGGCGAGCGCCCGCGCCGCCAGCACCAGCCACGCGTTCTCTTGCGTGGAGGTGTAGGGCGTGAGCCCACGCGCGGTCTCGACCCGCGACACCGCCTGCGTCAGCGTCGCCTTCGGCGCGTTGCCTTCGCTCGCGAGCGAGACCAGTGCTGCGGCATCGCGGAGCTGCGAGCCGTAGTCGGTGCGGCCGAACTCGAGCACGGGCTTCGGGGCGAGGCTGTCGAGCGCGGCACCATAGACGCGTTCGGCGCGGTTGCGGTCGCCGACCAGCGCCAGCGCCGCGGCAAGCTGCGACTTCGCGATCGGCGTTGCGAGGTTGGAGAGCTTGGTGTCGGCGAGATAGCGGAGGTCGCCGATCGGCGCTGCGCCATTGCGTGCGAGCACGTAGAGGCCGTAGGCGAGATCGCGCCCGCCGTCCTTCTCCGGCTCGTTGGCGTTCACCACCGAATTGCGGATGCGGTCGAGCGCGTTCTTGAACAGCACGTCCGGCACCACAAAGCCCCTTTCCCTGGCGCGGGTCAGGAAGTCCGTCACGTAGGCATCTAACCAGGCGTCGTCGCCGCCGGCCGACCAGAGGCCGAACGAGCCGTTCGAACCCTGGCGCGCCAGCAGCCGCTCGATCGCATCGCGGATGCGCTGGTCGACCTCGGTGTCCATGGCCAGGTGCACGCCGGCCGCGAGCTCGTTGACGTAGAGCAGCGGCATGGCGCGGCTCGTGATCTGTTCCGAGCAGCCATAGGGATAGCGGTCGAGCGCCTTGAGGATCGTCGCCGCATCGAGCGCGGTCGACAGGCTCGCCGAGACCGAGACCCCGCCCGTGCCCGGCACCAGGTCGGAGAACATGTCCGAGGTCAGTGTCAGGCTCTCGCCCTTCGCAAGGGTACGGATCGAGCGTCGCGCCAGCACCTGCGTTGCTGCCTTGACGTCGAACGCATAGTGACGCGCGAGCGCCAAGCCATTCGGTCCCTTGATGTCGACATCGAGCGTCGCCTGCCCCGCCGCGGTCGCGTCGAGCGCCAGCGAGAAGGAATTGCGCTGCTTGGCGGCGAGCTTGACTGTCGTGGCGGGATTGCCGGTCATCTTCACCGGGCCGCCCGTCTTCACGTTGATAACGTAATCGCCGGCCTGGCCTTCGACATTGTCAATCTCCAGATTGGCTGTGCCGTGGTCACCGTTGAGCAGGAAGCGCGGCAGGGTCGTGGTCAGCACCACGGGATCGCGGATCACAACGTCCGTGTTGGCACGGCCAAGCTTGGTCGCAGTCCACGCCACGGCCATCACGCGCGCCGTGCCGGCAAACTCGGGGATGTCGAAGCTGACTTCGGCGGTGCCGTCGGCGGCGACCGTGACGATGCCTGAATAAAGCGCGAGCGGCTTTTGCGTGGGCGGCGAGCCCTGCAGCTCGGCCGCCCCGGCATCGCCGCCGGACTTGATCTGGCCGCGGGTGCCCGACATGCCGTCGATGAGCTGGCCGTAGAGATCGCGAATCTCGGCGGTCAGGCGGCGCTGGCCCAGATAATAGTCGTCCGGTGCCGGAGGCTTGTAGTTGGTCAGGTTGAGGATGCCGACATCGACCGCAGCGATAACGACCTTGGCGTCCTCGCCCGGATTGAGCCCGTCGAGCTTGACCGGGATCTTCAGCATCGCGTTCGGCCGGATCAGCGCCGGCGGCGTCAGCTTCACCGCGAGCGTGCGGGTCTGTTTGTCGATGCCGAACCATTTCAGGCCGATCGCCCGGCCCGGCATGCGCTGGGCAGCCGCATCGAGCGGACGGCGCAGCGTCGCCACGACATAGGCGCCAGTGCCCCAGTCCTTGCCGACCGGGAGCTTCACCTGTGCGGTGCCTTCCTTGACGTCGATGGTCTGCGTCGTCAGCAGGCGGTCGCCGAGCACGTTGACGGTGAGCTTGCCGGGGTTGCGAACATTGACCGACACCGTCATGGTGTCGCCGGAAGCGTATTGCGGCTTGTCGATCGAGGTTTCCAGCAGATCCGGAGTGTCGGCGCTGCCGTCGGAATACCAGCCGACGTCGAACTGCACCGAGGTCACCGGGCCGTCCGCGTCGTTGGACTTCACGTCGAGGCGATAGCGGCCAGGCTGAGGGGTGAGCGAAATCCGCGAAGGCTTGTCTGCCGCAACAGTGACATCCCCATCAGCGACGCGCGACGTCGACTTGACCGGCTCATACTCCCAGTAATTGTTCTGGCGATACCACTGGTAGCGCGACTCCATCTTCAGGAGCTCATAGCGCAGGCCGTCGCGGTGCAGTGTCTGGCCCTCGGGCGAGACGAACACGACGTCGAACTCGGCCTTGTCGCCCTCGGCGACGTTCTTGTCGCCGAACAGCGGCTTGATGCCGATCATGGCGGCCGCGGGTGCGACCGGCAGCACCAGCTTGCGCTCGACTGCGCGGCCCCCGGTCTCGACCATGCGGACGAAGATCTGCGCCTCCTGCGGGCGGGTCGAGGCCGGCGGCTTGTCCAGCGTCACCGGGAAGGTCGCAATGCCATTGGCGTCGGCCTCCGGCAGGTTCTCCAGCGGCGTGCGCTCGTTCGAGGTGGTCTCCTCGTCGGCGACGCCGAACTGGTAGCCGGTAAAGCCCGGCCGCTCGGCAGCCGGCGCGATGAGCATATCCGCTTCGAGCTGCAGGCCGGATGCGGGCGCGCCATAGAGGAAATGGCCGTCCGCCTTAAGCTCCACTGGAGCGTTAGCTTTGATCAGCTTGTCCTTGGCGGACAAGTCGAATTCGATCCTATCAGGGACGTAGTCCTCGACCATGAAGGTGGTCTCGCCGACCGAAGAGCCCTTCGGATCGGTGAAGGCCCGCACCCGCCACGTCCCGGTCGGGACGGCCGAGTTGAGCGGCACGGCGAGCGTGCGGCCGCCGGCGCCCTGGTCGGCCAGCACGGCGCGGCGAAATTCGACGCCGTCGGGGCGCTCGATCACCAGCGTCAGCGGGCCGCCGGTGACGGCATTGCCCTGCCCGTCGCGGAGCAGCGCGGTGAGATAGACGGTTTCGTTGGAGCGATAGACGCCGCGCTCGGCATAGACGAACGCGTCTGCGCCTGCCGGGACCGCGCGGCCCGCGACGCCACGGTCGGACAGGTCGAACGCAGAGGCCTTCAGGCTCAGGAAGGCATAGTCGGCCTTATCGCCGGTGACCGTGAGCAGCGCCGGCGACAGGCCGCCCTCGCCGCGCGCGAGCCCCGCCTCAAACAGCACGTGGCCGCTGTCGTCCGTCTTGCGGGTGGCCAGGATCTCGTTGTTGCGGGCAACCAGCCGCACCTCCGCTTTGCCGACCGGATCGGTCGAGGCCAGCGAGTTGACGAAGACGTGGATGCCGTCGTTACCGGAATAGGCCGACACGCCAAGATCAGAGATGATGAACCATTGCGTGGCGAGCTGGTAGTCGTCGTCCGAGCCCGGTCCCTTGGCCGCGGCCGTCATTACGTAGACGCCGGGCTGGAGCTCGCCGAGGGCCTGGTCGACCGGGAAAGCAGTTGTGACATCCTGGTTCAGCGTCATCGCGGTCGCGAGCTCGCCGGACCAGACTTTCATGCCGCGCTCGCCGCCGAGATCACTGAGCTGGTATTTTGACAGCGTCTTCTGGAAATCGCTGTCCACCACCGTGTTGATCAGATTGCGGTCGCCGATCCGGAACACGTTGATGTTGACCGCGGGCGTGTTGACGCTGACCACGGGAATGCCGCGCTGCCCGGTCCTCGGCAGCACATAGGCGCGGCTGGTGAAGCGCACGAACGGCTTGCGGTCACGGACATAGATGTTGAACTCGGCGGATTTCGGCAGGCCCTCCATCACGGTGGACGGCAGGCCGGCGCGCAGGTTGATGTTGTAGCGCTCGCCGTGCTTCAGCCCGTCGACGCAGAGCTGCTTGCCCTCGGCCGACAGCGCCGGCTTGTCCTGGCCTGCGAGCGCCAGGAACGGCGCGAAATCGGTGCGCTTGGCGAGTTCTTCCGAGAACTGGAAGCAGGCGCGCGGGCTCGCCGAGTCCGAGTCCACGGTATAGTCGAGCAGCCGGAAGCCGTGCTCGTCGCGCATCTTCTCATATTGCCCGCGGACGTCGGCGACCTCGCGCATGTCCAGCGACAGCCGGAGCGCGTCCAGCGCCGGCCGCCACAGCTTGCGCTCGGCTAGCGACTTGCCGAGCACCGCGAGTGCATCGGCCTCCTCGCCCGGATTGCCGGCGCGCATGTAGGCGATGTAGGCGGCGGTCGAGGCGCGCTCCAGTAGGAACGTCTGCTCGCTCGAGCTCTTGGGCGTGATCTGGAAGATGACCTTGGCGAGCCGCAGCCAGTTGCCGGCATCCTCGGGCGTGGTCGCCGCGATCTGGCCGAGGACGGACAGACCCGTGCGGAAATCGTTGCGCCGGAAGGCGGCGTCGGCGTCGGTGCGCAGCGTCGCGCCGGTCTTGGCGACCGGCCCCGCCTCGCTCTTGATCTGGGCCTCCAGCTTGATTGCGGAATCGACGAGATCGTCGCGCCTGAAGGCCTTGTCAGCTCCTTGCGCAGTCGCAAGGCCGAACGCCAGCGTGGCGCAGAGTGTGACGGCGCGAACCAGACCGATCATGAATGGACTCCCGGAAATCGCGGACGAACGCCGCGGGCAGCATGAAGTGCGCGGAAAGGTGACGGACTCAAGGCGATGGAACCAGAGGTGCAGATCGTCGCATTCGCCATGTCAAGGCAAGCCCAGAGCCGCCAAAGGCCGCCGCAAACACGGCAGCGGTAGAGGACAAGATGTACCCGGCAAAGCATGTCCCGGCCGCGACACGGCTCGCCGCCGCGTCGCGAGGCCCTCAAAACGCACTCCGCCGCTCCGCTTTGTCGCTTCTGGTGGGAAAACGGTTCGGTTCAGGCTTGGCGCGCTTGAGGATTTTTCATATGTGCAATGGTAGAAGACCGGCGGGCGGTAGCCGAGGCCGGCCCAGGTACGGTCCCGTAGCTCAACTGGATAGAGTAGCGGATTTCTACTCCGCGGGTTGCAGGTTCGAGTCCTGCCGGGATCGCCAGTGCTCCAAGGGCCTTTGATTTCACTACGGAAAACAGACCTCGTTTTCTCACCTTTTGGCACCCCTGTTCTGGTGGGTCACAACGACCTCCATCCCGTCACTCGCGCGCGGCCCTACCTTGGCGCGCGATCGACGGCTCGCGCAGGGCCATTAGTTCGGGGAACACGACAGGCTGACGTTCCCCTGAGGGATCGAACGCCAGTTGCCCCTCCTTAGGGGCTAGGCGGGAGGAGCAACGAGGGGTAGCGTTGTGACCTGCGAGGGCGAGAAATGAGCCTTTCAGCCATCAAACACCTGACGATTTCTCTTGGCATCTATAAGCCCGCAAGGGCAATTCATCGCTTGCTAACTCGTGAAGATTTGAGTGGCCACAGGCGCCTGCTCGCCGAATTTATCAACCCGGGAGACTTGGCCTTCGACGTTGGCGCCAACATTGGCGCCCGATCGGAACTCATGCTTGACCTGGGTGCTCGGGTCGTTGCCTTCGAACCACAGCCGGATTTGGCGCGGGAAGTCCGCGCTAGGGGAAACCGGATCACCGTTGTTCAGAGCGCTGTTGGGGCGCGCCCAGGCTCAGCCGAATTGTTTCTCACCACTTCGACCGGAATGGCCAGCCTAAAACCGAATTGGCAACTATCGAACCTTACCGGCAAAATTGCTGTTCCCGTCACCACCCTTGACGCTGAAATCTCAAAGCATGGCGTCCCGTCGTTTTGCAAAATCGATGTCGAGGGTTTTGAGGTCGAAGTTCTAAAAGGCCTCTCGACACCAATCAGAGCACTCAGCATTGAGTACCACTGTGACGTGGAGGGGATAGCCAAGATCAGCGAATGTCTACGCCACCTTTCCAAGCTCGACTCTTACGAGTTCAACCTGGTAGGGACCGAAGACTCGGATTGGCTTTTGCCCAGATGGATGGACCAGGACGAGTTTTTACAAGCGTTCCCGAAGTGCGCTGCACCCCATCACTACGGCGATATTTTCGCGCGTATGCGCAAGGCCCGCCTACCATGCCAGTCGACGCTAGCCGGTGTTGAAGAGCTCTAGGTCAGGTCGTAGAGCTCCCTGAGACGTCTGACCGCAGCTTGAATACGATCGCGCGTCACCAAGCTATCGACCTCGACGACCGCTATCCAGCCGACGACACGCTGACTTGCGCAGACCGCGAGGCGACGATTCGGGGGGCCTCTGCTGCCGCTTCGCTTATCCAAGCCGAGAAGGCTTTCTCGCCGCGCGCGGCCGCGAATGGTTGCAATGAAGGCGGGTCCGTCCTTCGGGCACTCGGCGATGAAGCCGTGCCAAGTCGCGATGCACGGGAATGCATAATTCAACGTGGCCTTGTGACTTCTTGGTGGTGATGACAAAGCCATCTTTCGTCAGGTGCTGCCAGCCAAGCCTCTCGGCGTCGGCCGGTGTGCAACAGCACCTCCATCCCTAAGCGCAGCGGCGTATGCTTCGTCTTCACCACCACAACGGACCGTACTTGAACCCGTACGCATACGGCACAGGCCCGTAGCATGGATATGATCGAGAGTAGTACGGCTGCGCATAAGCGCATGAGTAGATTTGATAGGGGCGATAGTGGAAGCCCATATATGAACGATCAACGTTTCTGTAGCGCGCAACGTGTCGGCGACGCGGGGTAAAATCGACAGTTCTGCAACACTCTGCTCTCTGGCTGACGAATTGCTGCTGCGCCGCCTCGGCGGTCGTCAGTAATGCCGTCGATGCCAACGACGCTACACCTGCGACGAGCGCCACGCCGATCCAGTTTCTCATGACAAGGATTCCTCGATGGCAATTTCGTCCGTATGAATGCGGGGTAGTTTCCCTGCTGCTTTCGCTTATTCCGGCGTATCTGTGAATTGCGTCACAGCCGGCGCCCGGCGTCTCCGCTAAACAGGCTCTCAACCCGCTCCCAAAGGCGCGAGAAAGCGTGGGTGGCCGTCATGACGCAAGAAGCAGCAACCGAGGCTCACGTCCCGGCGCAGCGAGAACGATCCGGCCTGTTCGGCGTCGCTATTCTCGCGACCATCGGCATCGTGATGCTGGCCTGGATCGGAGGCTTGGTCTGGGCGGCGATCGCATTCTTCAGCTGGCTCGTATCCTGACGCGCGATTCCATCAATCGATCAGCCGGCCCAAAACAAAAGAGGCGGGCCTGCGCCCGCCTCTTCGCTTCAGATATTGCTCAAAAACTCAGTAACACGCGCGGGGGTCGGCCTGCACATACTGGCCGCTCGGATAACGGTAGTAGCAGTTGCCCTGGGCGAAATAGTAACCGGGGCGTGATGCGGCCGTAGCGCCGGCGATCGCGCCGGTCGCGCCACCGAGAACCGCACCTGCGGCCGCACCGGTTGCGTTGCCCGAGATCAGGCCGCCGAGCACGCCGCCGACGATGGCGCCGCC
>NZ_LGHM01000125.1 GCF_001908185.1 Bradyrhizobium sp. AS23.2 | reverse complement strand
CCGAGCGCAGGCGGGTGAAGCCGAGCCGGTCGCGCAGCGCGCGGAACAGGATCGCGTCGGCGAAGCCGGAGCGCTTGCCCTGTTCGAGCGCGGCAAGGCCGCTTTTCATGCCAATATCGAACAGCCGCTGTTTGAAGGGCGTCGCGTCCATCACCTTGGCGCGGACGTCGGCCGCGATCGATTCCCAGACTCGCGGTGCGAACAGCACGAACGTCGGCGCGATCTCGCGCAGATCGTTCATCATGGTGTCGGGCTCTTCGACGAAGTTGATCTTCATCCGGCACAAGAGGCCTTTGCCGAGCACATAGACTTGTTCCATGATCCAGGGCAGCGGCAGCACTGAGACGTATTCGTCGTCGGGGCCCTTGGGGTCGAAAGCGAGGTAGGTCGCGCAGTGGCCGAGCACGCGGCCGGCGGCGAGCATGGCAAGCTTCGGGTGCGACGTGGTGCCTGAGGTGGTGCAGAGGATGGCGACATCCTCGCCCTTGGTTGCGTCCACGAGGCGATCGTAAAGCTCCGGCTCTCGGGCGGCCCGAGCGCGGCCGAGCTCGGCGAATTTCTCCGCCGACATCAGCCTGGGATCGTCATATTTCCGCATCCCGCGCGGGTCGGTATAAATGATGTGCTTCAGCCTCGGCACGCGCTCGGCGAGCACAAGCAGCTTGTCGACCTGCTCCTCGTCCTCCGCGAAAACCAGTTGGGCTTCGCCATAGTTGAGAAGGTAGGAGGCTTCTTCGTCGAGCACGTCGCGATAGAGCCCGAGGCTCAAGCCCCCGATCGCATGCGTCGCCACTTCCGCCGCGACCCAGTCGGGCCGGTTGTCGCCGATGATGCCGATGACGTCGCCGCGCCCCAGGCCCAGCTCGACGAGGCCGAGCGCGAAATCGCGCACCCGCGTCTGGTAGTCATTCCAGGTGAACGGGCGCCAGAGGCCGAGATCCTTTTCGCGCAATGCGATCTCGTTGCCGTGCTCTTTCGCGTTCAGCCGCAGCATCTTGGGATAGGTGTCGGCCTGCGCGACGCGGCCTGCGTAATCCATCATGCCGCGCTCTCCTGCGCCGGCGGAGCATCGTCCGGATCGACCAGCGCCTCGTCCTCCTCGCCGAGATAGGCGCGCTTGACGTGAGGATCGGCGAGCACGGTCGCCGGATCGCCCTCGGCGATCTTACGGCCGAAATCCAGCACCATGACGCGGTGGGAGATGTCCATCACAACGCCCATGTCGTGCTCGATCATCACCACCGTCATCCCGAACTCCTCATTGAGGTCGACGATGTAGCGGGCCATGTCCTCCTTCTCCTCGAAGTTCATGCCGGCCATCGGCTCGTCGAGGAGGATGAGGCGCGGCTCCAGCGCCATGGCGCGGGCGAGCTCCACGCGCTTGCGCAGGCCGTAGGAGAGGGTGCCGGCGGTCGCTTTGCGCACCGACTGGAGGTCGAGGAAATCGATGATCTCTTCCACCTTGCGGCGGTGCTCGAGTTCTTCCTTGCGCGCGCCGGTGAGCCAGTACAGCGAGCCGGTGAGGAAATTGTTCTTCAGGAGGTGATGGCGGCCGACCATGATGTTGTCGAGCACGCTCATGTGGTGGAACAATGCCAGGTTCTGGAAGGTGCGGCCGATGCCGAGCGAGGCGCGCGCATTTGGCGTCAGGCCGGTGATGTCGCGGCCCTGATAGAAGAGCTGGCCTTCCGTCGGCTTGTAGCGGCCGGAAATACAATTCACGATCGAGGTCTTGCCGGCTCCGTTGGGGCCGATGATCGAGAACAGCTCGCCCTCCCTGATGGCGAAGCCCACATCGGTCAACGCACGGACGCCGCCGAATCGCAAGGACACGCCGCGCACTTCGAGACTGGTAGCCACCAAACAAATCCCTCCCCGGTGACGGCGCGTTCAGCGGCGCTCTTTGTCCGTTCCTGTCGGGCGATCCTAGTACGGTCGTGCCGGTGAGGCCATGCAGCTAATGGTCTCGACCGGAGCCGCGCCACTCTCGTCCCGTTTGGGATCAAAAGCCGCATCGCCCGAGGTGGCTCTCAATAGGGGAAAGCGCTATTTTGAAATGTCTCCCGCCTGACAATTCTGCGACAAAGTTTTTCGGGTGGCAGCGACCTTCGTCTTTCGTCGGATGGCGGTCGAAATGGTGATGCTGCAATGCAACATGGAAGCGGAGTGACGAAACGGTGCGGCTGGCTTCGGGATCATGATTTCAGAGGATCATCTGAAGCGCGTTGCTGCCTGGTCGCGCGAGCTCACGGAAGCGGAGATCGAGGTCGCTCGCGCCGGAATCACGGAGCGATCCTACGGCACCGGTGAGACCGTGTTCATGCGCGGTGACACATTCGACTATTGGGCCGGCATGGTCTCTGGCCTTGCCCGGATGGGCGGGGTCTCGCGCGACGGCAAGGAGACGAGCCTGGCCGGGCTGACGGCAGGCGCCTGGTTCGGCGAGGGTAGCGTGCTCAAGAACGAGCCGCGCCGCTATGACGTGGTCGCGCTCCGCAACAGCCGCGTCGCGCTGATGGAGCGCGGCGCCTTCATGTGGCTGTTCGAGAACAGCGTCGGCTTCAACCGCTTCCTGGTGCGCCAGCTCAACGAGCGGCTCGCCCAGTTCATCGGCATGCTCGAGGTCAACCGCACGCTCGATGCCACCGCCCGTCTCGCCCGCAGCATCGCCTCGCTGTTCAACCCGATCCTCTACCCGGAATCGACCGCGCATCTGGACATCACCCAGGAGGAGATCGGCGCGCTTTCCGGCATGTCCCGCCAGAACGCCAACCGCGCGCTGAACCGGCTGGAGAAGGAGGGGTTGCTGCGGCTGGAATATGGCGGTGTGACGATCCTCGATATTGAGCGGCTCAGGAACTACGGGGAAGAATGATGAACTGGGCTCTCCGGATCATTCTGTGCTCATAGAATTTGACCATCGCGGATCGGACTCGCCTTACGTCGAGCGCGTATGGCGCAGCCGGAGCCGGAGCGGTGGCTCGTTCCTGTCGATGGCTGAGGGAAATATCGAGCTCGTTGTGACCAGGCTGCCGGAGTTTTTGGCGGTGAATCTCAGAGGGCCGGTGACCCGCGGGGCGCTCGTTGAATGTCCGCCGAATGGCGAATGGCTTGCCATACGTTTTCGACTGGGAACCTACCTTCCGAAGATACCGACGACCGTCTTGATCGACCGTCACGATGTACAATTGCCGGTGCTCCCCAACGGCCGTTTTCTGTTTTCGGATCTGAGCTGGGAAATTCCGAGCTACGACAATGCCGAGCATCTCGTCGCTCGCCTTGCGCGCGCGGGCGTCATTGCACGCAGCCAAGCAACCGATGCGGCGGTTGACGGCGATGTCGACTGGATGAGCCAGCGTTCGGTTCAGCGACATTTTCGCCGTGTCACGGGCATGACGTTCAGCAGCTATCAGCAAATTCAGCGTGCGCGTCGCGCTGCAGATTTGCTGGTGAACGGGAGCTCCGTGCTCGAGGCGACATCCGACGCTGGCTATTTCGACCAGGCCCACCTGACCCGCTCGGTCAGGCAACTGATCGGCATGACCCCCGCGCGCCTCGCACGCGAGCGGCCGCAATTGTCGTTTTCGTACAAGACAACGACGTCCTGACCGCGATACTCTTGGCTGGCTCCCGCCCAGGTGGTGGCAGCCAACCCCGGGGGCTGCCGTGACCTTTCAGGCTTATCTCGACAATATTCAGGCTAAGACCGGCAAAAGCCCGGACCAGTTTCGCAAATGGGGGAAGGACAGGGGCTTTTCGACCGCGACGGGATTGGCGGCCGGGATAAAGGCGGGCGCCATCGTCGCCGCACTCAAGGACGAGTTTGGCCTGGGCCATGGCCATGCAATGGCGATCGTCGCCCTTCTCAAGGGTGGAAAGAAGTAGGGTGACGCCGATGAACAAGTCGAGACGAGTGGCCGGCTATGTGATGAGCGGGCTCGTCATTGCCTTCATGCTGTTCGATGCCGGGATGAAACTCGTCCCACTGGATGTTGTCATCAAGGCGACAGCCGAGCTCGGCTATCCCCCTTCAGCCGAACTGGTGCGCGCGTTGGGCGCTGTGGCTCTGGTCTGTACCGCGCTCTATGCTTTCCCTCGGACTGCTATGCTCGGCGCGATCCTACTGACCGCCTACATGGGCGGCACCGTTGCTGTTCACCTCCGGGTTGGCAACCCGCTCTTCACCCATATGTTGTTCGGCGTGTATCTGGCCGTTCTTGCATGGGGCGGTCTCTATCTGCGCGACACCAGGCTGGCAGCGCTGCTGCCGCTGAGGTCTCCATCTGCCCGACGGACTGAGGAGCGTGCTGGCGCCTGTCCCGTCATCCCGCATTAGCCGGGGCGCGCGCCGGCCACAGATCTTCGCGCCAGCGCACGGCAATCGCCAGCATCGCGATGATGCCCGAGACCGCATAGACCGAGCCCATTGCGGAATAGCCGATCAGGTCGATCAGGCTGCCGGCGGCGAGCAATCCGAGCGGCAGGCCGTAGATCACCATCATCCGCACGCCCATGACGCGACCGCGCAGATGGGCGCTTGCCGTGCGCATCAGGATCACGGCCGCCGCGATCATCGACATGCTCTGTGCAATGCCGGTGAGCACGAGGCAGGCCATCGCGACCGGCATGGTCCGGATTTCCACGAACACCAGCAGCATCGCATACCAGGCCAGCGTCGCGCCGATCAGGAGCCGGGCGATGCGCACCCCGCTGACGAGGCTGAGCGTGATGGAGCCGGTCAGCGAGCCCACGGCAAAGCTCGCCGAGAGGTAGCCGAGACCGGTCTGGTCGGTGTGGAAGATGTCGCGCGCGACAAAGGGCAGCAATCCGTTGGTGATTGGAAAGGCCGTGAGGTTGGCCAGGAAGGCGACGCAAAGCGCCGCGCGCATCCCGGGGCCGTTCCAGGCGTAGACGATGCCTTCCTTCAGGTCGCCCAGCAATCGCGAGACCGCGTGGCTGTTCGCGGGCAGGTCCGTCGTGGTGACCGATTTCTCCGGCCGGGTCAGGCAGAACATCAAGATCGCGGCGACGAGATAGAAGCCGGTGATCGCGGCATAGACGAGGCCGATGCCGAGCAGGGCGAACAGGCCCGCGCCGGTCAACGCGCCGGCAATGCGTGCGCTGTCCTGGGTCGTGCGCGCCAGGCTGATGGCGCCCACCAGCTGCCCGGGGGGCATGATGTCGGCAAGCAGCGCGCCGCGCACGCCGAGATCGGACGGGCGGATCAGGCCCATGCTCGCGACGATGATCATGACGTTGAGCGGCGCCAGATGGTGGGTCAGCGCCAGCACCATGATGGTCGACGACAGCACCGTATAGGCAAGGCGCATCACGATCAGGAGGTCGCGGTGACCCATGCGGTCGCCGACCATCCCGAGCACCGGCGCAATCAGCGTTCCGACATATTGCAGCGACGCCATGATGGTGAGCAGCAGCACCGAGCCGGTTTCGACCATGATGTACCAGCCGAGCACCAGCGTCTCGACCTCGAACGCCCAGGAGGTCAGCAGATCGGACGGCCACTGGAAGCGATAGTTGCGGATGCGAAATGGTGCGAGCGCCGAAGGCCGCGCGGTCGTGGTCAAGATGCGATGACGGGTTTCACGGCGATTCCCTGCCCTTATTCTTCTTTGTCTTCTGTTCGGCAGAGTAGCGGTGATGATGCCTGTGTCAATTGACGCTATCGCATGCCGACATGTGGCATCTGCTTGCGGCTTGGTGCGCAGCCGCCGCTTGCTCTTCCGCCGCGCCGAGCCCATTCTGGCTTGCATCCTGGCCCACTCCGTAGAGGCCAGCAGATCGCGCCATCGCGGCTTCCGCGAGGTTTTGGGCCATGACGTGCTCGGGTTGCGGTTCTGAGGTTCAGAGCGGCTTTGCCTTCTGCCCGAAGTGCGGGACGAAGCAGCCGAGCGCGTGCCCTGGCTGCGGCTTTCTATGCGCACCGGATTTCGCATATTGCCCGAAATGCGGCGCCCTCGTCGGCGAGGCCCCCAAAGGCGGCGGGCAGGCGAGCCCGCTAACAATTCCGATCAGGTCTTCCTCGCCACCGCTCGCGCCGACGGTCGAGGTTCAACAGGCATCGCGACCGCAGCCGGACAAAATCGATAGCGAGGCAAACCGGCGGACCATCACCGTGCTATTTGCCGACCTCAGCGGCTTCACCGCGATGAGCGAGCGGCTCGACCCCGAGGTCATGCAGTCGCTTCAGAACGAATTGTTCGAGGAGCTGACGGCCGCGGTGCAGAGCTTTGGCGGCTTCGTGGACAAGTTCATTGGCGATGCGCTGTTTGCTCTGTTCGGTGCGCCGGCCGCGCACGAGGACGACCCGGAGCGAGCGGTCCGCGCTGCCCTCGACATGATCAGCCGGACCGCGCGCCTCAGTGAACGCGCGAAGGCCTATGCCGGTGCACCGCTCGTGCTCCATGTCGGCATCAATACCGGGCACGTCGTTGCCGGTGGGCTGGGTGTGGGCGTTGCCAAATCCTATTCGGTGACCGGCGACACGGTGAATACCGCCCAGCGACTGCAGTCGATGGCATCTCCGGGCGAAGTGCTGGTCGGGCCTTTGACCCACCGTCTGACGCGGCACGCGTTCTCCTATGACTCGCTTGGCGAGGTTTCGCTCAAGGGCAAGATGGGCAGCGTTCTGGTCCATCGCCTGAAGGGACCGTTGGACACGCCCCGTGCGGCACGAGGCCTCGATACGCTGGGCCTCGATGCGCCGCTGATCGGGCGCGACGCCGAGCTTGCCCGTCTGATCGCCAGTCTCGATCGCGCGTGCGGCGGCGCGGCTCAACTGGTGCGGCTGGTCGGCGAAGCCGGCATCGGGAAAACACGCCTGGTCAACGAATTCGTCGCCCGCGTCGGCGATGAGGATCGCTTCGCAGGCGTGGCGATCCGGCAGGCAGTCTGCTCACCGCTCGGCGAACAATCCTACGGCACGCTCGCCGCCGTGCTGCGCAGCGCCTACGGCATCGCACAGAAGGCCAGCGCCGCAGAGGCAGGGGCCAAAGTTGCGGACGCGCTGTCGGAGCTTGGCCTCGCGGCCGAGGAGGCCGATCGCCTGATGCCCCTCTACTTGCACGTTCTAGGCCTCGGCGACCGCGACGCCGAGCTCAGGCATGTCGAACCTGAACAGCTGCGTCGGCAGATATTTTTCGCGATACGCACCGCCTTCGAACGCCGCCTGGCCTTGTCGCCGCTGCTGATCATCGTCGAGGATCTGCATTGGGCCGATGCGGTGTCTCTCGAAGCATTGCGGTTCCTGATGGACCGGCTGGAACGGACGCGGCTGATGCTGCTGTTTACACACCGGCCGATGCTGGAGCTGGACCAGTTCGGTTCAAGTCGCATCAGTCACACAACCCTGCGGCTGCCTCCGCTTGGCGACGCCGACGGGCAAAGGCTGCTCGCGGCCTATTTCAATCACGGCTGGCGTGAGCCGCCGGGACCTCTGTTCAGTCGAATCCTCGAGCGCGCGAGCGGTAATCCGCTTTTCCTCGAGGAAATCATCCGCGGCCTGATCGAAGCCGGCGCCCTCGAGCGTGACGGCGCGCAGTGGTGGATCAAGTCGGATGAGGCCGCCGCCGATATCCCGGCGAGCATCCAGGCGCTGTTGCTGGCACGCCTGGACCGGTTGCCGCACGAGGTGCGCCACCTGGCCCAGGAGGCCGCGGTGATCGGACCGCGATTCGATGCGGCTGTTCTGGGTGCGGCGACAGCCGGGCGGGCGAGGGTCGAAGCCGGGCTCGAGCTTCTGTGCGATGCCGAGATCGTCGAGGAGGTCGCGGGCTCGAACTCGATTTCGCTGCGGACCTACCGCTTCACGCAAACCATGCTTCAGGACGTGATCTACCAGAACCTGCTTCTGCGGCGCCGGATCGAGCTCCATGGACGGATCGGTGCCGCGCTCGAGCGGCTCTATGGCAACGAGCCCGAGCGGCTCGAGGATCTCATCCTGCTCGGACATCATTTCAGCCTGAGCGCGAGCAAGCCGAAAGGTGCGCGCTATCTGCGCATGGCCGGCGATCGCGCACGCGCGAGCTATGCCAATGACGATGCCATCCGCTTCTACCAGCAATCCCTCGCCGTGCTGTCGGCCGGCGATGAACGGGAGCCGGAGCGCCTCGTCCTGTACGAGCGGATCGCGGACCTCTGTCGCGTGGCCGGCCGCCGCAGTACGGCCGAGGAGCATTACCAGAGCGCGCTGGAGGGGCACCGCACGGCAGAGGACCGCATCGGCGAAGCGCGAATTCTTCGCAAGATCGGCCGATTGTTGTGGGACGCCGGCAAGCGCATCAAGGCAGAGGCGAACTATGCGGAGGCGGCTGAACGGCTTGGCGGGACCGAAGCGCCGATCGAGTGGGCGCAGCTCTTGGAGTGGGCAGACCTCCAGCAAGAGCGGGGCCGCCTCGCGTTTCGCGTGGGTGACCACGTCGCCGCCGCGAGATGGGCAGACGAGGCGCTCGGCTATGCACGGTCCGTGCCGGCGGACGCGGACGAGCAGGCCGGGCGCGAGGCGGCGCGCGCCATTGCGGAGGCGCTCAACACCAAGGGGGTTGCCCTGGCGCGGCTTGGACGACATCAGGAGGCGGTGCGCGAGGTGGAGCAAAGTGTCGCGGCGGCCGAAGCTGCCGGCCTCCTCAACGTGGCCTGTCGCGGCTACACCAACCTTGGCGTGCTCTACACGATCGTCGACCCCGCGGAAGCCATGGAGGTTTGCCGGCGCGGGCTCGATGTCGCGCATCGTATCGGCGATCTCGGCTTCCAGGCGCGCCTCCTCGCCAATTTCGCAGTCGCCTGTTGCACCTTCACGGACAGATGTACCGAGGAGGGGGTGCCGGCTGCGGAGAAGGCGATCGAGATCGACCGTGCGCTCGATCAGCGCGAGCATCTCCCGGTGCCCTTGATCGTGCTCGGGCAGATCCATCAATGCCATTTCCGTCCCGACCTCGCCGCGCGCTGCTACAGCGAGGCCATCGCGGTGGCGAGCGAGACCGGCGAGCCGCAGCAGCTGTTTCCGTGCTATGATGGTCTGGCGACACTGAACCTTGATCGAGGCGATATGCCCGAGGCCGAGCGGTATTTTGCGCTGGCCGATGATGTCTGCGCCCGGCACGGGCTCGATCCCGCAGGGCTGATCGTACTGCCATTTCTTGACTAGCCAATTTGAGGGAGGTCAATCATGTCAGATCGTCACGTCGATGGACCGCTTCAGCCGGGCGATCGCGCACCGAACGTCGTGCTGGACGCCATCACACGCGAAGGAAAGATCGCGCTCGATGACTATCGCGGGCATAGTCCGATACTGGTCGGCTTGTTTCGTGGCCTGCATTGCCCGTTCTGCCGGCGCCATATCGCGGCGCAGGCGCAGCTTGACGGAGCCCTGCGCGGGAAGGGCATCGAAAGTCTCACGATCGTCAACACGCCGATCGACCGGGCGCGGCTTTACTTCCGCTATCATCCATTGCCCAACTTGCTCGCCGCGTCCGACCCCGATCGGGTCTCGCACCGCGCATTCGGCCTGCCCAACGTCGAGTTCACGGAGAACGAGACCGAGTGGCCGCGCAAGGTGGGCATGGACGTGGTCATGACCATGCAAGTCGAGATGCCTGGCGTATTGCCGGCCCCGATGAACCGGCCGGCGGCCGCCGAGTACCTCAACAACAAGGACGGCTACGAGATGACCGAAGCCGATCAGCGCATGGCGGCGACCGGCACCGGCCAGCTGTTCGGCCAGTTCCTGCTCGATCGGGAGGGGATCGTCCGCTGGACGTTTACTGAGGTTCCTGGCGGCGGCCAGCGCATGTTCGGAGCGCCGAGTCCGCAGGAGCTGATGTCGGCCGCCTCGCAGGTGGCAAGCTAGGCACCGGCGCCCGGCGGTCGGTTAACCCTTAGGCCGCTTCTCGGCGAGCGCTGCCGCCATCGCCGAGATCAGCGGACGCATGAAATAGGCGTCATCCACCGGCGAGACGTCTGTGCGCAGGCCGTGCGCGGCGAGCTCACCCGAGACTGCCGGCCCCACCGAGGCGATCAGCGTTCGTTCGAAGCCGGTGCGCAGCTTCGCCTCGCTGCCATGCGCCTTCGCGGCCCCGATCAGGCGGCGGACCTGGCCGAGATTGGTCAGCGCGATGGAATCGATGCGTCCCTCGGCCATGTCGTTGATGGCGGTGACGATGTTCGCATCCGCTGCCTTGGAATCGTAGACGTAAGGAAGCACGGTATCGACCTCGGCCCCCTGCGCGACAAGCGCGGCGGTCAGCGCGAAGTGGTCCTTGTCCGGATAGAGCTGGAGGCCGAGGCGCCGTCCCTTGAGGTCGAGCTTGCCCAGCATCTCGATCACGCCCTCGGTGGTCGGCTTCTCCGTGGTCTGCTGCGCCTCGAGGCCGACCTCGCGCAGCGCTTTGCCGGGCTTCGGCCCGCGGGTGAATTTTCGCGACTTCGCCAGCGCCGCCACAAGCTCGCCGTCGAGACCGCGGGCGACGGCGAGCTTCATGATCCGCCGCAGGCCTTCGCCGGTCATCAGCACGAGGTCATCGAAGGGCCTGTCGATGGCGCGGCGGATCCAGGCTTCGACGGGGGCGGGGTCGGGCGCATCGTGAATGGTGAACATCGGGCACTGCACGACATCGGCGCCTTGCTCGGCGAGCAGCTTTGAAAATTGCGCTTCCTCGCGCGTTTCCAGGATCAGGATGCGGTAGCCGTTCAAGCGATCGGCCATGGGCGTGCTCCGGTGATAAATCGCAATCGTCCGTTCATCCTGACTCTGTGCCCGGGATTGGCGCAAGGGTAGGTCGGTGATAGAGCAGGGCGCAAATCGCAGATCGTTCCGCATCATTTGCCCAAACCTTCATCAAGAGCCATGCCCGATCATCAATATGTCCTGACCCTGTCCTGTCCGGATCGCCCCGGCATCGTCTCGGCAGTGTCGACCTTCCTGGCCCATAACGGACAGAACATTCTCGACGCCCAGCAGTTCGACGACGTCGAGACCAAGAAGTTCTTCATGCGGGTGGTGTTCACCGCGGCCGATCTCGCCGTGGAACTGTCGGCGCTGCAGACCGGCTTTGCCGCGATTGCCGAGCGTTTTGGCATGGAGTGGCAGATGCGCGACCGCGCCGCGCACCGCAAGGTGATGCTGCTGGTGTCGAAGTCCGACCACTGCCTGGTCGACATCCTCTATCGCTGGCGCACCGGCGAATTGCCGATGACGCTTGCCGCGATCGTCTCCAACCATCCGCGAGAGGTCTATGACGGGCTCGACTTCGGCGGCATCCCATTCCACCATCTGTCGATCACCAAGGAGACCAAGCGCGAGCAGGAGGCGCAGATCCTGGATCTCGTCGCCAAGACCGGGACCGATCTCGTCGTGCTCGCCCGCTACATGCAGATCCTGTCCGACGATCTCTCGGCAAAACTGTCGGGGCGCTGCATCAACATCCACCACTCGTTCCTGCCGGGCTTCAAGGGCGCAAAGCCCTATCACCAGGCCCATGAGCGCGGCGTGAAGCTGATCGGCGCCACCGCCCATTACGTCACCCACGACCTCGACGAGGGCCCGATCATCGACCAGGACGTCGAGCGCATCAGCCACCGCGACACGCCGGAGGATCTGGTTCGCAAGGGCCGTGACATCGAGCGCCGCGTGCTCGCGCGCGCGATCCGCTACCATCTCGACGACCGCGTCATCCTCAACGGCCGCAAGACGGTGGTGTTTGTAGATTAGCGAATCGTAAGTTGCTCTCCATTCGCCATACGCCTTACTTAACGCGCCGGGCCGCCCGAGGTTGAGCCGGTTGCGCCCTTCTGCGCCTGCTCTTCCTTCTCGCGATCGGCCGCCGGCATCAGCCGCTTGCGTTCGCGTTCCTTCATGTAGGCGTCGTATTGCGGCGTGCCCGGACGCGGCGGAGCATCGGCCGGAAGGCCGCCGGCCCATTGCGGGACGTAGTCCCCCATGCCGGCCGAAAGCTTTTCGTTGACGGTGCCGCAGCCAGACAACCCCGCGGCGAGCGCAACGAGGGTGAGGACGGAGCGGAAGGGCTTAGGCATTGTGTGAGCGCGCGCGAGTTCTGTCATTGGACGCCAGATCAGCCTGGCGCTGGGAGACTAGCCTTCAACAAGGTAAAGTAGACTTATTCGAGATGGGTAATTTGTTACCGGGCGGCCGCTGGCTGGGGCCCTGCCGATGTACAAATTCTGCAAAAGAAAGACGAAATCCTCCATCCACGCGGTCGAGCGCGTTTCTAGACTGCGACAGGAGGCTCGCGACAAATTGGCTTGGTCAGCGGAGGGGCTTTTTCGTTGACAGGTCCATTCTATTTGTACAATCGTACAAATAGAAGCGGCCAAGATCGGAGGGCACGGGTTACCCCGACGTAACCGCGACACCGCTCCCCGCCATCGGCAATCGGAACGCTCGGCTTGCGCCGAATGGTCACCAAACGTCCGATTGACAATGAGGGCGCGAAGGACGCCATGTGGCGCGCGATTTCGCTCATGCGTGAGCTAAACTGAGGCAAGGATCGGGCACTCGGTCCGGTGCACAAAGAGGTCAGGAATGAAGGGGAGGGACATCTGATGTTCGAACGTAAACAGTTTTCTCGGGCGGCCGTCGTCGCCGCCATCGCGGGCCTCGTGGCCGGCGCGCCTGCCAAGGCCGAGGATACCGTCAAGGTCGGCTTGATTCTGCCGATGACCGGCGGCCAGGCCTCGACCGGCAAGCAGATCGAGAACGCGATCAAGCTCTACATGCAGCAGAAGGGTGACACCGTCGCCGGCAAGAAGGTCGAGATCATCCTCAAGGATGACGCGGCGAT
The DNA here is from genome assembly GCF_001908185.1 of Bradyrhizobium sp. AS23.2. Taxonomy (GTDB): domain Bacteria; phylum Pseudomonadota; class Alphaproteobacteria; order Rhizobiales; family Xanthobacteraceae; genus Bradyrhizobium. The sequence continues at coordinate 106,828 of NZ_LGHM01000125.1, read as the reverse complement.
TCCGGATAAGACCAAGACCGCCGCGCAGGAGCTGATCGTCAACGACAAGGTCAATTTCATCGCCGGCTTCGGCGTGACGCCGGCAGCCCTCGCCGCCGCGCCGCTGGCAACGCAGGCCAAGATTCCGGAAGTCGTGATGGCGGCCGGCACCTCCATCATCACCGAGCGTTCGCCCTACATCGTGCGCACCAGCTTCACGCTGGCGCAGTCCTCGACCATCATCGGCGACTGGGCGGTGAAGAACGGCATCAAGAAGGTCGCGACGCTGACCTCCGACTACGCACCGGGCAATGACGCGCTGAACTTCTTCAAGGAGCACTTCACCGCCGGCGGCGGCGAGGTGGTCGAAGAGGTCAAGGTACCGCTCGCCAATCCGGACTTCGCGCCGTTCCTGCAGCGCATGAAGGATGCCAAGCCCGACGCGATCTTCGTGTTCGTGCCGGCAGGCCAGGGCGGCAACTTCATGAAGCAGTATGCCGAGCGCGGCCTCGACAAGGCCGGCATCAAGGTGATCGGACCGGGCGACGTCACCGACGACGATCTGCTCAACAACATGGGCGACGCCGTCCTGGGCACCGTGACCGCGCATCTCTATTCCGTGGCGCATCCCTCGCAGATGAACAAGGATTTCGTCGCCGCCTACAAAAAGGCCTTCAACAGCCGTCCGGGCTTCATGGCCGTGGGCGGCTATGACGGCATCCACCTGATCTACGAGGCGCTGAAGAAGACCAATGGCGACACCGACGGCACCAAGCTGATCGAGGCCATGAAGGGCCAGAAGTGGGAGAGCCCGCGCGGCCCGATCTCGATCGACCCGGAGACCCGCGACATCGTGCAGAACATCTACATCCGCAAGGTCGAGAAGGTCGACGGCGAGCTCTACAACGTCGAGTTCGCGACCTTCGACGCCGTCAAGGACCTCGGCAAGACCAAGAAGTGACGCGCGAAAGCGCGTCATCCCGAGGCGCGCGTAGCGCGCATCGGGGATATCGACGTTGTTGAAGCAAGATTCCGGGTTCAGCGCTGCGCGCTGCCCCGGAATGACGAGTGTTTACCAAGGTTCACCTGCTTTCGATGACCGCAATCCTCACCAACCTGTTCGATGGCGTTGCCTACGGCATGCTGCTGTTCGTGCTCGCCTGCGGGCTTGCGGTCACGCTCGGCCTGATGAACTTCGTCAATCTCGCCCACGGCGCCTTCGCCATGGCCGGCGGCTATGTCTGCATGGTGCTGGTCAACCGCATGGGCTGGCCGTTCTTCGCCGCGCTGCCGCTCGCCTTCGTCTCGGCCGCCGCGATCGGGATCGCGCTCGAGCGCACGCTGTATCGGCACCTCTACGCGCGTAGCCATCTCGATCAGGTGCTGTTCACCATCGGTCTGACGTTCATGTCGGTCGCCGCCGTCGACTACATCCAGGGCTCGTCGCGGGTCTTCATCAATCTGCCCGCCGCGCTCCAGGGCCAGTTCGACGTATTCGGCGTCGGCATCGGCCGCTACCGGCTGATGATCATCGTAATCTGCGGCCTGCTCACCATCGGTCTCCAGATGGTGCTGGCCAAGACCCGCTTCGGCAGCCGGTTGCGCGCGGCCGTTGACGATCCGCGCGCTGCGAGCGGCCTCGGCATCAACGTGCCGCAGGTGTTCGCCTTCACGTTCGCGTTTGGATGCGGGCTCGCCGGCCTCGGCGGCGCGCTGAGCGCGGAGATCCTTGGCCTCGATCCCTATTTCCCGCTGAAGTTCATGATCTACTTCCTGATCGTGGTCACCGTCGGCGGTTCCTCCTCGATCACCGGCCCGTTCCTGGCCTCGCTCCTGCTCGGTATCGGCGACGTCGCCGGCAAATATTACGTGCCGAAGATGGGCCCCTTCGTGATCTACACCATGATGATCGTGATCCTGATCTGGCGCCCGAATGGCCTGTTCGGCCGGGCGGCAGCGCGTTGAGTTCGCCGATGAACGCTTCTTCCGACGTCGGTTATCACGCCCAGCGCCAGGCGCGCTGGCACTATGGCGAAGTCGCCTTCTGGCTCATCGTGCTGGCCTGCGGCTTCCTGTTTCCCACGCGCTATCTGATCATGACGGACATCCTGCGGCTTGCGCTGTTTGCGATGTCGCTCGATCTCATCCTCGGCTATGCCGGAATCGTCTCGCTCGGCCACGCCGCCTTCTTCGGCGTCGGCGCCTATGCGGCGGGGCTTCTTGCGCTTCACGGCATCATCAACGAGCCCGTGCTCGCGCTTGTCGTTGCAGGGCTCGCCGCGATGGTGCTCGGTTTTGCCACCAGCTTCCTGGTGATCCGTGGCGTCGACCTGACACGGCTTATGGTCACGCTCGGCATCGCGCTGCTGCTGGAAGCACTCGCCGAACGCTTCTCCAATATCACCGGCGGCACCGACGGCCTGCAGGGCATCGAGATGCAGCCGATCTTCGGCCAGATCCCGTTCGACATGTTCGGCAAGGCCGGTTTCTTCTATTCGCTCGCCGTACTGTTCTTGCTGTTCCTGTTCGCCCGCCGTGTCGTGCACTCGCCGTTCGGCCTGTCGCTGCGGGCGATCAAGAACAATCCGCTGCGTGCGGCGGCCATCGGCATCCCCGTCAACCGCCGCCTGATCGCGATCTATACGCTCGCGGCGTTCTATGCCGGCATCGCAGGCGCGCTGTTCACGCAGACCACCGCGATTGCCTCGCTGGACGTGTTCGCCTTCGAGCGCTCGGCCGACCTGATGCTGGTGCTCGTCATCGGCGGCACCGGCTATCTCTATGGCGGGCTGATCGGCGCCGTGATCTTCCGCATGCTCCAGGAATTGTTCTCCACCATCACCCCGCAATATTGGCAGTTCTGGATCGGCCTCGTGCTGGTCGTAATCGTGCTGGTCGGCCGTCAGCGCCTGCACCGATGGGTGCTGTATGTGCCTAACCTGGTCATCAAGCAGGTGGCTGGGCGCAGGGCCGTCGTCGCCGTGCCGGAGAGCGACGCATGACCATCGCGCTCGAAACCCGGAATCTCGAAAAGACGTTCGGCGGCCTGCGCGTCACCCGCGATCTGTCCCTGAGGATCGAGCAGGGTGCCCGCCATGCCTTGATCGGCCCGAACGGTGCCGGCAAGACCACGGTGATCAATCAGCTCACCGGCGTGCTCAAGCCGAACTCGGGCCGCATCCTGCTCGAAGGCCAGGACATCACCGACCTGCCGGTGCACAAGCGCGTGCTGCGCGGCCTCTCGCGCACGTTCCAGATCAACCAGCTCTATCCCGACCTGACGCCGCTCGAGACCATCGGCCTTGCCGTCTCCGAACGCCTCGGCCATGGCGGCGACTGGTGGCGTCGAATGGGCACGCGCAGCGACGTCAATGACGAGATCGCTGATCTCCTGACGCGCTTCCATCTGCTCGACGTCATGAACGAGCAGACCGTGACGCTGCCTTATGGCAAGCAGCGGCTGCTCGAGATCGCGGTTGCGATCGCGGCCAGGCCGCGCGTGCTGCTGCTCGACGAGCCGGCCGCCGGCGTGCCCGAGAGCGAGCGCCACGACATTCTGGCGGTCGTCGGCGCGCTGCCGCGCGACGTCACCGTGCTGCTGATCGAGCACGACATGGACCTCGTCTTCTCCTTCGCCGACCGCATCTCGGTGCTGGTATCGGGCGCGCTGCTCACCGAAGGCCCGCCCGACCAGGTCGCGCGCGACCCGCAGGTCAAGGCGGTCTATCTCGGCGAGGAGGCGGTCAATGTCTGACCTGCTCGCGATCGACTCCCTTCGCGCCGGCTATGGCGAGGCGGTGGTGCTGCCCAACATGTCCCTGCGCCTCGCCGAGGGGCAGGTGCTGGCGCTGCTCGGGCGCAACGGCACCGGCAAGACGACGCTGATCAACTCCATCGTCGGCGTCACCCGCCGCTTCTCCGGCACCGTCGCGCTCGCCGGCACGGACGTCACGAGTTTGCGGCCCGACCAGCGGGCACGCGCCGGCATCGGCTGGGTGCCGCAGGAGCGCAACATCTTCCGCTCGCTGACGGTGGAAGAGAACATGACCGCGGTGGCACAGCCCGGCCCCTGGACCGTCGAGAAGGTCTACGAGATGTTCCCGCGCCTGAAGGAGCGGCGGAGCAATTTCGGCAACCAGCTCTCCGGCGGCGAGCAGCAGATGCTGGCGATCGGCCGTGCGCTGACCCTCAACCCGAAGGTCTTGCTGCTGGACGAGCCGACCGAGGGCCTTGCCCCCATCATCGTCGAGGAGCTTCTGAAGGCGATCGGCGCCATCACCCGGGCCGGCGGCATCTGCTCGATCATCGTCGAGCAGAATGCCCAAAAGATTCTGGGGCTCGCCGACCGCGTTGTGATATTGGAGCGCGGAACGATCGTCCACGACGCCCCGAGCGCCGCGCTGAAGGCCGACCCATCGGTCCTGGAGCGTCACCTCGGCGTCGCCGGAGCGGCCGCCCACTAGAAATCCCGGGAGTAAAAAAATGCAGCGAACCAAAGCCCCCTTCCGCGCCGACGAGGTCGGCAGCCTCCTGCGCCCCGCCAAGATCAAGGAAGCCCGCGCCAGGCTCGAGAAGGGCGAGATCTCGGCCGACGATCTGCGCAAGATCGAGGACATGGAGATCGAGAAGGTCGTGCACAAGCAGGCCTCAGTCGGCCTGAAGCTCGCGACGGACGGCGAGTTCCGCCGCTCCTGGTGGCATTTCGACTTCCTGGCCAAGCTCACCGGCTGCGAGATGTTTCACCCCGACACCGGCATCCAGTTCACGGGCGTGCAGACCCGTCACGACGCCGTGCGCGTGATCGGCAAGCTCGACTTCCCCGACGACCATCCGATGCTGGATCACTTTCGTTTCCTGAAGAAGTGCGCGGACCAGGCCCACGTCACCGCCAAGATGACGATCCCGTCGCCCGCGGTGCTGCACTTCCGCGGCGGCCGCAAGTCGATCTCCAAGGACGTCTATCCCGATCTCGACGCCTTCTACGAGGACCTCGGCAAGACCTACCGCAAGGCCGTCAAGGCGTTCTACGACGCCGGCTGCCGCTATCTCCAATTTGACGACACCGTATGGGCCTATCTCTGCTCGCAGGACGAATTGCAGAAGGCGCGCGAGCGCGGCGACAATCCGGACGGCCTCCAGCAGATCTACGCGCGCATCATCAACTACGCGCTGGCCGAGAAGCCCGCCGACATGGTGGTGACGACCCACGTCTGCCGCGGCAATTTCCGTTCGACCTGGATCTCCTCGGGCGGCTACGAGCCAGTCGCCGAGACCATGCTCGCCGGTACGAACTACGATGGCTACTTCCTCGAATACGACAGCGACCGCGCCGGAGGCTTCGAGCCGCTGCGCTTCCTGCCCAAGGGCAACAAGGTCGTCGTGGTCGGCGTCATCACCTCGAAGTTCGGCGAGCTCGAGAAGAAGGACGACATCAAGCGCCGTCTGGAGGAGGCCTCAAAATTCGCGCCTCTGGAGCAGCTCGCGCTGTCTCCGCAGTGCGGTTTTGCTTCGACGGAAGAGGGCAATATCCTCTCCGAGGAAGAGCAATGGGCCAAGCTCAGCCTCGCGGTCGAGATCGCCAAGGAAGTGTGGGGGCAGTGATCCGGCGCAGCCGGGGCATCGCGTAAGCGAGGCATCAGAGCTGCAAGATCGGCGACATCAGAGCGGGGCCGGACTTGTCCGCCCCGCTTCTTTTTTGTGCAGCAGAGTGTCGCGGATCAGCCGCTGCGCCGGCGCCTCGAACCAGCGATAGGTGAGGTACGAGGCGACGAGCGTCGGCAGCACGAAGGCCGCCCAGAACAGGTGATTGCCATAGGGAATCGGTCGCTGCATGGCGGCGCAGGCGAGTGCGATGACGAGCTGGATGGGGAAGTGCAGGAGATAGCAGGAGTAGGTCATATTGCCGGCCACCTCCAGCAATGTCTCGATCCGTCGCGGCAAGATCAGCTGGCCCGAGCAGCAGAACAACAGGATCGGCGCGTAGGTCAGCAGCAGCGGTCCGGCGACCGGAACGAGCTCGATGTCCGCCAGCCAGAGCGCCGCCGGCATCGCGATGGCGGCACACCCGGCCATCGCTTCCAACATCCGTCGATGCTGGGAAAAGGCGACGGCCTGCCGGGCCATGGCGGCAAGCCCGCCTGCATAGAAGAAAGCCAGGCTGGTTCCGACCTGGGTACCGAACGTGATTGCGGCGAGGATCACGACCAGATTGAGCAGCGGGGATGCGGTCACAAAGCGCAGCGCTAGGAAGAAGATCGCATAATCCAGGATCTCGACCGAGACCGACCAGATCGGCCCGTTGAAGCTTTCGCTGCGTGGCGGCAGCCAGTCGCTCGCCATGAACAGCTGCGCGACGAAGTGCGGGACATCGTTGTTCTGATAGACGAAGTAGAAGCCATGCTGCGCGAAATAGATCGGCTGCAGCACGGCAACCAGCAGCAACGTCGCGATATGGAGCGGGTAGAGTCGCGACAGCCTGTACACGAAGAAGGTTCTGCCGTCGATCGTGCGATCGGCAACGACGGCGCGATACTTCCAGAAGAAGATGAAGCCCGAGATGCACCAGAAAAACCAGACGCCGTACTCGCCGGCCTCATAGAATGGGAACAGAGCGTGGTAGAACGGCAGCTCGCTTCTGGTGAGATTGACGCGGGGGCCGGCAGCGAAGGCGAAGTGCTGATAGTGCCACAACAGGACGGCGACGGTTGCAAGGAAGCGCAACCCCTCCAGTCCCAGAAGCTTCTGGGCCTCCGGCAATGTCGACGTTTTCGGCATGACGATATTGCCTCGGCTAACCCGGCCGCGTCATTGGCCCCAGCATCTCGTGGATCTCGTCGGTCATGACCGCGAGCAGCGCTGCGAGCGCGAGACAGGCGCTGCCATGTTCGCGCTTGGTCTGGAGTGGCGCGCCGTAATCTTGCGATCTTGCCCACCGATGGACCGCAAACGCGGCGGCGGGCTCCGCCTTGAGCGCTGCTTCGCTCGATGGTGCACCTTGCGGGAAGCCAGGTTGTGGTCCGAATATGACGGAGAGGGCGGTGCCGACAGCGGCAACGAATTTTCCCACAAGTTCCCCCAGCAATCAGTCCACCAACGAGTTGGTGTTGCTGGCATTATAGGATAACGATATGCGGTAGGACAGAGCAGCCTCAGGTTGCGTTCGACTATTTCGCCGGCTGTTGCAATTTTAGCGTGCTGACGCGGGATGTCAGCACGCTCGCTAGAACCGCAATCGTAACCGGATGAGTGGTAGCGATGCGGGACTGCTTGTTCCCGGCGGTGCTCATCGGGCTAGGCGCTCTGGAGGGACGATGCAAGCTCGCCCTCACTTCTCCGCCAGATAGACCTCGCCCAGCAGCGACGAGTTCGACCACGGCACTTGCTTGTTCTTCGTGCTCGAGACGACCTCGGCCCGCACCCGCGTCAGCATCTGCTGCACCTCCAGGCCCGGTGTGACGAGATGACGGGAGAGGGCGGCGGAGAACGGTGAATTGGCGCCTTCGCCGTCGAGCGCAACCTGTCCCGGTGCGGTCGCGAAGGCGATCAGCGTGCCTGCGCCCAGTGTCGCGCCGGCACCCAGGCTCGCCGGCGCGGCGAGGCCCGGGGCGCCCTCGATCCCGCGATTGCTGCCGTCGGAGGCGACCTGCTGCGCCATCGGATTGTTGCGGCAGGCATCGAAGATCAGGATGTTGGTGCGGACCTGGTCGTCGAGACCGGCCATGATCGTATCCATGTCGATCATCGCCTCCGTCATGCTGCTGCCGGCCTTCAGCTCCACGTCGACGGGAATGAGATAGTTGCGGCCGTCGACCTGGACGCCGTGGCCGGCATAGTAGACCACCGCAACTTGCGCCCGCGCCGCCTCGCGCAGGAAGTCGCGCGTCACCTTCCTCATCGCGATGCGGTTGAGATCGACACCTTCCGACACGGTGAAGCCGATGTCGCGCAGGCTCTTCGCGACGGCGCGCGCGTCGTTGGGTGGGTTGGGCAGCGCCTTGACGTGCGCATAGGCGCCGTTGCCGATCACCAGCGCCATGTGCTTGCCTGGAGTAGCCGGGGCAGGCGAGGGCGCTGGCGCTGTGCCCGTCGGCTGTCCGGCCGATGCCGGCTGCGTCGTCGGCGACGGTGCATCGCGTGGGATCGACGCGGCTGCGTCCGTCAGCAGCGACAGCCGCACCTTTGCGGTGGCCTGGTTGGCCTTGCTGCCAGCATCTGACGCGACGATCGCGAGCGTCGCATTGTAGTCGTCCTTCGCATGCGCGTAGTCGCCTTTCGCCTCATAGGCCAGCGCACGATGGATGTAGCCCGAGATCAGCACGCTGTTCGGCGGCGTCATGATGTTGACGGGTGGCTTCTCCTTTGCGAGCCGTATCGCTTCGCTGCCATCGGCAATGGCACGGTCGAGATCGCCTTTTGCGCGCCAGATCGTAGTGCGGCTGATCAGCGGCTGCGGCAGCGTCGGGTCGAGCCTGATGGCCTGGTTGATGTCGGCGAGCGCGCCGTCGAGGTCGCCGAGTGCCTTCTTCGCGATGCCGCGGTTCTGGTACGAGAACGCCGAGTCCGGCTGCATCTTGATCGTGGTATCGTAGTCGGCGATCGCCTTGGCGTAGTCGCCCTTGCTGCGCCAGGCATTGCCGCGATTGTGGAAGATGATGCCGCTCGGCGGCCCGAGCTTCAGCGCATCGTCGAAATCGGCGATTGCGATGTCGTAGTCGCCCTTGTCGTAATAGGCCGATCCCCTGAGATTGTAGGCCGCCTGGCTCGGCTGCAGCCGGATCGCTTCCGTGGCGTCTGCGATGACCTTCGCGTAATCGCCCTTCTTGTTCCACCCGACCGCGCGCCAGAAGTAGATCGTCGCGAGCTGCTCTCCCCTGAACACCTTCAGCGCAAGGATCTTGTTGCAGGCGTCGATCATCTTGTCCGCTGGCGTGGTGTCGGTGGTGCAGAGCGGCCCAAGCTGGCTGCGCGCCTGCGTGTATGCCGGGACCGACCACAGGGTTGCGGCGAGCAGGCAGATCGCGGCGAGCAGACGGCGCATGGCGCTGGTTCCGTAAAGAGGAGAAGCGCTTGTTTGTTGCCCGGCGGAGCGTCGGGGTTCACGCTCTCGTCATTGGAAGTGGAGTCAAGCAGGAGGGGTATTCCCCCAGTGGGCAGAATTTGCTAGTGGGTGGGTCCCAACATTGCTGCCCACCGCTTCCCACCGATGAAGAACGACGAAATCCTGAGCCAAATCACCGAGTTCTGCCGCAAGGCGGACATGGCGGAATCGACGTTTGGCCGGCGCGCGGTGAACGATGGGAAGCTGGTGAACCGTCTCCGCGAGGGAAAGCGCATCACCATCGACACGCTGGAGCGGATCCAGGCCTATATGGCGGCATCGATGACCGGCGGCATGCCGCCGTCGCGGGGACTTCAGGTGCCTCCGGAAAAGCGCGATCCGCGCGGCAATTTCCGTTTCTTCGAGAACCGGCAGAAATACCTGCTGTTCGTCCACACCTGCAGCGAGAAGCGGGTCATCGCCGATCGCGTCGCGCTGGAGCTTGCCACCATCCATCCGCGCCCGCCGGCACTGCGGATATTCGACGCGGGCGTCGGCGACGGCACGGTGCTGGCGCGGGTGCTGCGTGCCACGCACCAGCGCTATCCAAACATGCCGTTCTATGTCGCCGGCAAGGAGCTCAGTCTCGAGGATCTGCGCCTGACGCTGGAGAAGGTGCCGGACCGCATTTTCGAGCATCCGGCGTCGGTATTCGTCTTCACCAACATGTTCTACTCGGAAGCGCCTTGGCTGACGCCGGCATCGCCTGCTGCGGCGGCCGCCACCGTCTGGCACGAGGTCCCATTGCGGGGCGCCTCGTCGGGAGAGTTCGAGCAGCAGATCGCCGAGCTCCGGCCATTCCTGGAGCAGAACTGGCGCGCCGCGATCAGCCCGCGCACGGCCATGCCGCTGTATGAGCGGCCCGTCGTTCTGGTGCTTTATCGCGAGGACCACAAGTTCCTGCTGGATTCGACCATTCCACGGCCGGGCCAGACCGAGGCCAATTTCGACCTCGTTATTGCATCCCAGCCATACCGCGCCCTGTCCTCGGTCAATTTCCGGGCAAAGCGGATCATTGCGCCCTTGGCTCGGGCGCTTCGGCCCGGAGGTCGCCTAATCGGTATTCACTCCCATGGTCATGATCCGGGCATGGAAATGATTCAGGCGATCTGGCCTGGAGAAAATCCTTTCTCGGTCAGCCGTCATGAGCTATTGCGCGCGGTGAAGTACGAGCTCGGATCGTTGGGCCGCGACCTAAATTTTAATGCTTACGCGGACAACCGTTCGATCTTCAGGTATGATATGGAAGCTCTGCCCAACGAGGTTACGGGTACCATCGGAACCTCGACGGCCTTTGCAGCATGGAATGCGGCGGTGTATGTCGCTCAAATCGAGGACGACCGATTGACAGATATGACTCAAAACGGCCGCACTCTGGATGCCGCCAGGGACGTGCTGCGAAAGTACAACGGGCTCTGGTTTTACGACGAGTCCTACGTCATCTCGCGACGGCGTGATTGACATAATCCAAGGTTAAACATCGCAAACGACCGCCGGCTAGCGGCGGGACAAGGGGTTACTGATGCGCGCGTCTTATCTTTTCACCAGCGAGTCCGTCTCCGAGGGGCATCCCGACAAGGTCTGCGACCGGATCTCCGATGAAATCGTCGATCTGTTCTACCGCGAAGGTCCGAAAGCCGGCATCGATCCCTGGCAAATCCGCGCCGCCTGCGAGACGTTGGCGACCACCAACAAGGTGGTGATTGCTGGTGAGACCCGCGGGCCGAAGTCGGTGACCAACGAGCAGATCGAAGGCGTCGTCCGCAACGCGATCAAGGACATCGGCTACGAGCAGGACGGCTTCCACTGGAAGACCTGCGACATCGAGATCCTCCTGCATCCGCAGTCGGCCGACATCGCGCAGGGCGTCGATGCGCTGCAGCCGGGCGAGGTCAAGGAAGAAGGCGCCGGCGACCAGGGCATCATGTTCGGCTACGCCACCAACGAGACGCCCGATCTGATGCCGGCGCCGATCTTCTACGCCCACAAGATCCTGCGCCTCATCTCCGAAGCGCGCCACTCCGGCCGCGAGAAGGTGCTGGGTCCGGACTCCAAGAGCCAGGTCACCGTGCAGTACGAGAACGGCAAGCCGGTCGGCGTGCGCGAGATCGTCGTCTCACACCAGCATCTGGTCGAGGACCTCACCTCCAAGCAGGTTCGCGACATCGTCGAGCCCTATGTGCGCGAGGCGTTGCCGAAGGACTGGATCACGCCGAAGACCATCTGGCACATCAACCCGACCGGCAAGTTCTACATCGGCGGTCCGGACGGCGACTCCGGCCTGACCGGCCGCAAGATCATCGTCGACACCTATGGCGGCGCGGCTCCGCATGGCGGCGGCGCGTTCTCCGGCAAGGATCCGACCAAGGTCGACCGCTCGGCCGCCTATGCGGCGCGCTACGTCGCCAAGAACATCGTCGCGGCCGGTCTCGCCGACCGCTGCACGCTGCAGCTCGCTTACGCCATCGGCGTGGCGCGTCCGCTGTCGATCTACATCGACACCCACGGCACCGGTAAGGTGCCGGAGGACCAGCTCGAGAAGGCCGCAGCGCAGGCGATGGATCTCACCCCGCGCGGCATCCGCAGTCATCTCGACCTCAACCGCCCGATCTACGCGCGCACTTCGGCCTACGGCCATTTCGGCCGCACGCCGGACAACGAGGGTGGCTTCTCCTGGGAGAAGACCGACCTCGTCGAGCAGCTCAAGCGCGCGCTCTGATTACCAACGTCATTCCGGGGCGCCGCGACAGCGGTGAACCCGGAATCTCGAACCGCTAGATTCCGGGTTCGCTCGTTTCACGAGCGCCCGGAATGACGAGTTAAACAAACAGGAACCTCCGCAATGAACGCGAAGCCCGGCTTCACCGATTACATCGTCAAGGACATTTCGCTCGCCGATTTCGGCCGCAAGGAGATCTCGCTCGCCGAGACCGAGATGCCCGGCCTGATGGCCACCCGCGAAGAGTTCGGCCCGAAGCAGCCGCTGAAGGGCGCGCGCATCGCCGGCTCCCTGCACATGACGATCCAGACTGCCGTGCTCATCGAGACGCTCGCCGCTCTCGGCGCCGACATCCGCTGGGTCTCCTGCAACATCTATTCGACGCAGGATCATGCCGCCGCCGCGATCGCTGCCGCCGGCATTCCCGTCTTCGCCGTCAAGGGCGAGACGCTGACCGAATACTGGGACTACACTGCAAAGCTGTTCGACTGGCATGGCGGCGGCACGCCGAACATGATCCTCGATGACGGCGGCGACGCCACCATGCTGGTGCATGCCGGTGCCCGCGCCGAGAACGGCGACACCGCCTTCCTCGACAAGCCGGGCTCCGAGGAAGAGGAGATCTTCTACGCGCTGGTCAAGCGCCTGCTCAAGGAGAAGCCGAAGGGCTACTTCGGCGAGATCGCCAAGAACATCAAGGGCGTCTCGGAAGAGACCACCACGGGCGTGCATCGCCTGTACGAGATGGCGAACAAGGGCACGCTGCTGTTCCCCGCCATCAACGTCAACGACAGCGTCACGAAGTCGAAGTTCGACAATCTCTATGGCTGCCGTGAATCGCTGGTTGACGGCATCCGCCGCGGCACCGACGTGATGCTGTCGGGCAAGGTCGCGATGGTCGCCGGCTTCGGCGACGTCGGCAAGGGTTCGGCCGCTTCGCTGCGCCAGGCCGGCTGCCGCGTGATGGTGTCGGAAGTCGATCCGATCTGCGCGCTCCAGGCCGCGATGGAAGGCTACGAGGTCGTGACCATGGAAGACGCCGCGCCCCGCGCCGACATCTTCGTCACCGCGACCGGCAACAAGGATATCATCACCATCGAGCACATGCGCGCGATGAAGGATCGGGCCATTGTCTGCAACATCGGCCACTTCGACAACGAGATCCAGATTGCCTCTCTGCGCAATCTGAAGTGGACCAACATCAAGCCGCAGGTCGACGAGATCGAATTCCCCGACAAGCATCGCATCATCATGCTGTCCGAAGGCCGCCTAGTGAACCTCGGTAACGCCATGGGCCATCCGTCCTTCGTGATGTCGGCGTCCTTCACCAACCAGACGCTGGCGCAGATCGAGCTCTGGGCCAACAACAAGGACGGCAAGTACGAGAAGAAGGTCTACGTGCTGCCGAAGACGCTCGACGAGAAGGTCGCGCGCCTGCACCTCGCCAAGATCGGCGTCAAGCTCACCGAGCTGCGCAAGGACCAGGCCGACTACATCGGCGTGAAGCAGGAAGGTCCGTACAAGTCGGACCACTACCGCTACTGAGACTTGAATTCGTTCGACGATCGACGCGAAGCCCCGGAGCGATCCGGGGCTTCGTTGTTTTGGCTGCCGCCTTGCCAGTCTCGTTACGGTTGTGTCGAGTGTCGATTGCCAGTTGACGAACGGCGTGGCCAGTCGGACAATCCTTGCCGGCGGAGGAACGCATGCAACAAGAACATTTCGACGTGCTTATTGTCGGGGCCGGCCTGTCCGGCATCGGCGCGGGTTATCATCTTCAGACCAAGTGTCCGGGCAAGAGCTACGTCATCCTCGAGGGTCGCGACTGCATCGGTGGCACCTGGGACCTGTTCCGCTATCCCGGCATCCGCTCCGACAGCGACATGTTCACGCTCGGCTATTCGTTCAAGCCGTGGACCGATCCAAAGGCGATCGCCGACGGGCCGCAGATCCTGAACTATGTGCGCGAGACCGCGGCCGAGAATGGCATCGAGAAGCACATTCGCTTCCGCCATCGCGTCAAGCGCGCGGCGTGGTCGACGCCGGACGCACGCTGGACCGTCGAGGCTGAGCGCATCACGGGCGAGGGCGCGACCGACATCGTGCGCTTCACCTGCAATTTCCTGTTCATGTGCTCGGGCTATTACAAATACGAGGCGGGCTATACGCCGGAGTTCAAGGGTGCGGCGGATTTCGCCGGCCGCATCGTGCATCCGCAGAAATGGACCGAGGACATCGACTACGCGGGCAAGCGCGTCGTTGTGATCGGCTCCGGCGCGACCGCGGTGACGCTGGTGCCGGAGCTCGCCAGGAAAGCCGCGCAGGTCACCATGCTTCAGCGCTCGCCGACCTATGTGGTGTCGCGTCCGGCGCAGGATCCCGTCGCCAATAAATTGCGCCGCAATCTTCCGGCGCGACTCGCCTACCACCTGATCCGCTGGCGCAACGTGATGTGGGGGATGTTCTTCTTCCAGCTCAGCCGGCGCCGCCCTGCGAAGGTCAAGGAGCTGGTCCTCAAGGGCGTTCAGATGGCGCTCGGCCCGGACTACGATGTCGCGACCCATTTCACGCCGCGCTACAATCCCTGGGACCAGCGGCTGTGCCTGGTGCCGGACGGCGACCTGTTCAAGGCGATCCGCGAAAAGCGCGCCTTCGTCGTCACCAACGAGATCGACACGTTTACCCATGACGGCATCCGTCTGAAGGACGGCAGCGAGCTTGCGGCCGACATCATCGTGACGGCGACCGGGCTCGTGCTCCAGGTCGTCGGCGGCCTCGAGGTCAGCGTCGATGGCCGCGCCGTCGATTTCGCCAGCACGCTGACCTACAAAGGCATGATGTATGCCGACGTGCCGAACATGGCGTCGGCCTTCGGCTACACCAACGCGTCGTGGACGCTCAAATGCGATCTCACCTGCGAATATGTCTGCCGGCTCATCAACTACATGGACCGGCACAATTTCCGGCAATGCATGCCGCACAATGACGATCCGACGATCACCGCACAGCCTTCGCTCGATTTCACCTCCGGTTACGTTCAGCGTTCGGTCGCGAAGATGCCGAAGCAGGGGTCGAAGCAGCCGTGGCGGCTGTACCAGAACTACGCCCTCGACATCGTCTCCTTGCGCTTCGGTCGGATCGACGACGGCGTGATGCAGTATTCCTGATCGCGCCGTCGCCCCGCGGTTATGCCTTGCGCGTTGTGAGCGCGAGCGCAAGATCGATCGCGAGTGCAAGCACCACGGCGCCGCCACCAAGTGCGAACAGGACCAGATAGTCGCCGCCGGTCTGCGCATAGATCCAGGAGAAGCCGTAGGCGGCGGCCGCCTGGAACAGCGCAAAGCTCGCGGTGGCGTGGCTCCATGTCGCGCGCTGCTGTTCGGCAGAGTGCGGGACGAGCTCATGGATGCGTCCGAGCACCAACGGCACGATGCCCGGCGTGAAGCCACCGACCACGACGCTCGACACGATCAGCGAAAGGGGGGGCCATGCTGACGGTCGGGAGCAGCACGGCGGCTGCCTCGATCAGGAAGGCCGCGCGTAAGGCCGGTCCGAAGCCGGATCTATCACCCAGATGACCGGTGACGAGCGGGCCCACGATCGCGCCGAGGCCGTACAGCACCCAGTAGCGCGATCCCGCGGCAATGCCCTGGCCGAGGCCGCGCGCCACGAAGTCGACGATGAAGACCATATGCGGCACCAGCGCCACCGCGTTGAGGCCGTATTGGATCAGCAGCGCACGGGTGGCGAGCGAGGCTTGATGGTGCTTCGCTGGATGCGAAGGCGGAGCATCAGCCTTCGGTTCCGCAGGCCAGTTCCACCAGCTCGCGAGCGTGAGCACGGCGGAGAGCACGCCGAGGCCGTACCAGCTTTGCTGCAAGCCCTGTTGCAGGAGCAGCGGCACCAGCGTCCCCGACGCGGCGACGCCGAGGCCCACGCCGGCAAAGATCACGCCGCCGACAATGCCGCGTCTGGCGGGCGAGGTATGCGGCAGAATGACGGAGGCCGCCAGCACCATGATGATTCCGCCGGTGAGGCCGGACAGGAAGCGCCAGGCGAAGAACCATGTGAACGACACCGGCGATGAGCTGGCGAAGAAGAAGAAAGAGAGGGTGGCGAGCAGCATCATCGCCCGCAGCGCGCGGACCGCGCCGAAGCGGGTGGCTGTGGCCCGCGCCGCGAGCGCGCCGGCGAGTTAGCCTGCAAGGTTCGCCGCGCCGAGATAAACGGCGTCGGACGCGCTGAACCACTTCGCTGCGATCAAGGCCGGGATCAGCGGCGTGTAGGAAAAGCGGGCGAGGCCAAGTCCGACCAGCGATGCCGACAGGCCTGCCACGGCATATCGCCAAGTCTGCTGTGAAGAAGTCTGCTGCGAAGAAGCTTGCTGTGAAGAAGTCTGCCCCGATTGTGAGGCCGATCCCGGCCGCTGATGCGGCCGGGTCTCGATTTGTTGCTTCGTACTTGCGTTGGTCATGCCATTCCCCTGCGCGCGATGGCGCACGGATCATCCTGCCTGGGCTGCGCGGCGGCGCCGGAATTCCAGCGCGGGCAGGCCGCCCCGGCCCCAATTGTCGGTGTCCACTTCCTCGATCACGACGAAGGTGGAATCGAGCGGCTTGCCGAGCACGTCGAGCAGAACCTGGCTCGATCCCCTGATCAGCGCGGCCTTCTCCTCCGCGGTGAGCGACGCCGCTCCCGGTGTCGTTCCCTCGCGGGTCACTTGAATGGTGACGATGGGCATCTCGTCTCTCCTCGGCGCTCAGTGGCCGGCGCTCTGGCCGCCGTCGACATGCAGGATTTCGCCGGTGACGAAGCTCGCATGCTCGAGATAGAGCACAGCGTCGACGATGTCGGACATCTCGCCCATGCGGCCGACCGGGTGCAGCGCGCCGAGCTGGGCGTGCGTCGCCACGGGGTGCATTGGCGACTTGATGATGCCGGGCGAAACCGCGTTCACGCGGATGCCGCGCTTTGCGTATTCGATCGCGAGCGACTTCGTTGCGGCGCTGAGGCCGCCCTTGCTCAGCGACGCCAGCACCGAGGGCACGTTCGAATTGGCCTGGTCGACCAGGGTGGTCGTGATCTGAACGACGTGGCCTGAGCCCTGCTTCTCCATCTCGGCGATGGCGAGCTGTGTCAGGCGGAAGAAGCCCGCGACGTTGATGCCCATCACTGTGGCGTAGTCCTCGGCGGTGTACTGCGTGAACGGCTTGGCGACGAAGATTCCGGCATTGTTGACCAGCGTGTCGACCCGGCCGAAGCGGGCGACGGCCTGCGCGACCACGCGCTCGGCGGTCTTCCAGTCGGCAATGTCGCCGGCCACCGCGAGGACGTCGTCGTCGCCAGACGGCTTGATGGAGCGCGCCGTTGCGACAACGCGGTAGTTGCGATCGCGATAGCCCTGGACCAGGGCGGCGCCGATGCCCTGCGATGCACCGGTGATGATGGCGACCTTCTGCTCGATACCCATGATGGGCTCCTGTTGTCGGCTTGAGAACCTGCGCCAGCACCGGCTGGCTTGCTCCCTGAGGTACGCCGTGGCGGCCCGGCTGCGAATACGCGCTGTCCGGCAGACACTCTTTCGCGGCGCGAACGAATGCCGGATCGGCGCCTGGCGGCGGTTGTCGTGGCCGGAGCGAACGCCTAGCTTGCGACCGGAATTTCACGGGGTGGCGGGAAGCATGGATCGTCTGGATGCGATGAAGGTGTTCGTCCTTGCGGTGGACGAGGGCAGCCTTGCGGCCGCGGGCCGCAAGCTCGGCCGCTCGCCGGCGGCGGTCAGCCGCGCCATCGCCTTCCTGGAGGAACGGGTCGGCGCCGAGCTGCTGCATCGGACGACGCGGTCGATCAAGCTGAGCGAGGAGGGCGAGCGCTACGTGGCGATCTGCCGCCGCGTGCTCACCGAGCTTGAGGAGGCCGACGACATCGTGGCCGGACCACGCACGGCGCCCCGCGGCCTGCTCACGATCACCGCCCCGGTAGTCTCGGGCGAGATGGTGCTGCGGCCGATCCTCGATGCGTTTCTCGACGCCTATCCGACGGTGTCGGCAAAGCTGTTGCTATTCGACCGCGCGGTCAATCTGGTCGAGGAGGGCGTTGATGTCGCGCTTCGCATCGGCCCCCTCGCGGATTCGGCGATGGTGGCGATGCGGGTCGGCGGGATCAGCCGCGTCGTGGTGGCAGCTTCGCGCTATCTGAAGCAGCATCCGCGCATCGCCGAGACCGGCGATCTTGCCAAGCATCAGATCGTGGCGATGGCGCATCTCCCCAATTCCTGGACCTTTGCGCCACAGGCAGGCTCTTCAGTGCCGCGCACCGTCCAGTTCACCCCGCGTCTCGTCGTCAACAGCACCTACGCGGCTGTGGCGTCCGCCGTCGCCGGGCGCGGCGTGGCGCGGATGTATTCATACCAGGTGGCTGAGCAGGTCGCGCGCGGCGAGCTCGAGATCGTCCTGGCCGGCGACGAGGACCCGGAGATGCCCGCGCATCTGATCTGCCCGCAGGGCCGGCTCTCAGTGCCCAAGGTGCGGGCCTTCAGTGACTTTGCCGTGCCCCGTCTGAGGAAGCACTTTGCGTTGCTGAAGAAGAGCGTCAGTGCGCGCTGAGCGGCTGCGCGCCCGCCAATGCGTTGTTTTGCGTATTCGGCCGCCGGCCTGAGTCAGCCATCCTTCCCAAACAGTTAACGCCGGATTAACCGGCAGGTCCTAGCCTGTCTCGGCCGGGGTTACTCGCAAGGCCGAGGTGAGCCCAATGGAAGCCCAGAAGATCGCGATCGACGCCGTCGTCGCGCTGACCGATTGCGACCGCGACGCCGTCAGCGCCTTCATCCGCCGGCTCTATCTCGCCGGCGTGACCGACCCCAAGCGCCTGACCTTCAAAGGCCTCCAGGCGCTGTCACGGGCCTGATCCGGTTCGTTTCGGCCGTTTTGAGCCTCAGGTTCCGCTCCTGGCTCTCCCCAGAGTGATTGCAACCCACCGGTGAATATCTTGCCGCTTGGGCCGGGTCGGGGTAGATGACGTCCCCGGCTGGGTCACCGGGGATCGGGGATATGCTGAAACAGCTTTTTGCGCCGCAACTTGTCATTCTCTATGTGCTCGCGGCATCGACGATTTACGTTCACTTCCGCGGCAAGCAGCGACTGCGCTTCGCGCGCCAGCTCGGCGATCACTCGACCTATCTCGCACCCTACAACGTGCTGATGTATGCGGGCTCGGCGGTGCCGAACAAGCCGGTGATCTCGGTCGAGCAGTTTCCCGAGCTCAAGCCGCTCAGCGAGAACTGGGAGACCATCCGTGACGAGGCGGTGCGCCTGTTCGACGAAGGATTCATTCGCGCAGCCGCCAAGAACAATGACTGGGGCTTCTATTCGTTCTTCAAGAGCGGCTGGAAGCGCTTTTACCTGAAATGGTACGATGACTTCCTGCCTTCGGCGCGGACGCTGTGCCCGAAGACGGTGGAGCTGCTCAACTCTATTCCGAGCGTGCACGGCGCGATGTTCGCGATGCTGCCGCCGGGCGGCAAGCTGGGAGCGCACCGCGATCCCTTCGCAGGCTCGTTGCGCTATCACCTCGGCCTCGTCACGCCGAACTCGAACAAGTGCCGCATCCTGGTCGACGGCGTCGAATGCGTCTGGCGCGACGGCGAGGCCTTCATGTTCGACGAGACCTTCATCCACAGCGCCGAGAATGCGACCGACGTCAACCGCATCATCCTGTTCTGCGACGTCGAGCGTCCGATGAAGTACGGCTTCATGACCGCAATCAACCGCTGGGTCAGCCATCACATCGTCAAGGCGTCGGCGACCCAGAACGTTGATGGCGAGAATGTCGGCGCGCTCAACAAGGTGTTCGGCAAGCTCTATGAGATCCATCTCGGCAGCCGCAAGGTCAAGGAGTGGAACCGCAACGTGTACTACACGCTGAAATATTCGCTGACGGCGTTGATTCTTGGCCTGATCGTGATGTCGGCGCTGCGGTGATCCCAGCGGTGCATTGAAAACCAAAAAGCCCCGGAGCGTGCTCCGGGGCTTTGTTTGTGGACCAGGCGATGATGTTACGCCGGCCGCGCGGCGGCATGGATGATCGTCCCCGCATGCTGGCCGCGCGCGTCCTTCGGCCCCGAGTGCGAATGTTGCTGCACACTCCGGTCCATGGCAACAAGGTTGCCGCGATTTAGCGAGCAAACATGGAGCAGGCAATGGCCCCGTTGCCACTTGCGAACGCCGAGATAGTGCAATTCTTCCGGGAGTGGCTGGAGACCTTCGCGGGCTATGTCCGCGAGGTCGACTACGCTTCGGCGCGGCCGCTCTTCCACCCGGATGTGCTGGCCTTCGGCACGCATAACGATGTCATCCCGGGCCTCGATCAATGGGTCTCGACGCAATGGGACAACGTCTGGCCAAAGACGACCGACTTCCGTTTCGTCCTCGATCAGACCTCAATCCTGGCGTCTCCCGATGGCACGATGGCGACGGTGATCACGCCGTGGACGAGCACGGGCTACCATCCCGATGGCAGCGCGTTTCCGCGCCCGGGCCGGGCCACCATGGTGTTTCTAGGGAATGCCGATGGCTGGCTGTGTGTGCATTCGCATATGTCACTCAACCGCGGTGTGCCGCAGGCCAGTCACGCCAATCGCCCGGTGAAGGCGCGGTAGAGCGGCCCTGGCGAGCTCTCAGCTTAGCCTTGGGCCCTTGGTGACCGACGAAAGTTCTATGTGCCATTTGCGGTTTGCCGGAACCCTCTGGCGCGCAAGTTGGTTTGTAACCAAACGACCCGGTCAGGGTTCAAACCGAAGGGGGGCGCGTCAGAAGGAGACGCTCCCATGACAACGCTCGGCCTCGACGCCGCCCAACTGTCCCCATCCGAGCATCAGATCCAGCTTCGCCGCGCCGTCATCGCCTCTACGGTGGGGACTGCGATCGAATGGTATGATTTCTTCCTCTACAGCACGGTTACGGGTCTGGTCTTCGCGAAGCTGTTCTTCCCGAATTCCGATCCCTGGGTCGGCACGCTCGAGGCATTTGCCATCTATGCGGTCGGCTTCGTCGCGCGTCCGATCGGTGCGGCGATTTTCGGACACTACGGCGATCGCATCGGCCGTAAATCGACGCTGATTGCGACGTTGCTGCTGATGGGACTGGCGACAGCGGCGGTGGCCGTGGTGCCGACCTATTCGAGCATCGGCATATGGGGCGCGGTGATCCTGACCGTGCTGCGCTTCATCCAGGGTGTTGGCGTCGGCGGCGAATGGGGCGGCTCCGTGCTGATGTCGATGGAATGGGCGCGCAACGACCGGTCCCGCGGATTGATCGCGTCCTGGCCGCAATTCGGCGTGCCCTGCGGCCTGTTCCTTGCCAACCTCGCCGTGCTGGCATTCAGCCAGATGGCGGGCGACCGGTTCCTGGCCTGGGGCTGGCGCATCCCGTTCGCGCTCAGCCTCATCCTGGTCGGCGTCGGTCTTTATATCCGGCTCGGCATCCTCGAAACGCCGGTGTTCTCCAAACTGCTGGCCGAGCGCCGGCTCGACCGCACGCCGATGCTGACGGTGATCAAGCAGCATCCGAAGGAGATCCTGCTCTCGGCCTTCGCACGCATGGCCGAGCAGGCGCCGTTCTACATTTTCACCGCGTTCGTCTTTTCCTACGGCATCGGCACGCTGCATCTCTCGCGCGACTTCCTGCTGACAGCAGTGTTGTCGGCCGCGGTGCTGTCATTCGTCACGATTCCGCTTTGCGGTCATCTGTCTGATCAGATCGGCCGCAAGAACATGTACATGGCCGGCGCGGTCGTCACCGGCATCTTCGGCTTCATCTACTACGCGATGCTCGATACCGGATCGGAGGTGGTCGTCTTCCTCGCGATCTTCCTGTCGCTGATCCCGCACGACATGATGTACGGTCCACAAGCCGCGTTGATCGCCGAGAGCTTCACCGGACGTCTTCGCTACAGCGGTGCGTCGCTCGGCTATCAGTTTGCATCCGTGATCGCGGGTGGCCCCGCGCCGTTGATCGCAGCATGGCTATTTGGCAGGTACGAGTCAGCGACTGCCATTGCTGTCTATATCGCAGCGTGCTCCGTTATCACGCTGGTCGCGACCGCGCTGATGACCGACTACACCGGCAAGGATATCAACGCCGTGGGCGCGCACGGCTCGCAGGCCTGAGACTGACTTCAGGAAAGCCGTTCTCACGAAAAAGCCCCGGACGCGACGTCCGGGGCTTTTGCAATTTCCGTGAATGCGAGGCCGGCCTATTCCGGCTGGCCGATCGACACCTTGAGCGTGCCGACACCGTCGACGCCGCATTCGAGCTTGTCGCCCGGCTGGAGTTGCGACACGCCGGCCGGTGTGCCCGTCATGATGATGTCGCCCGCGGCGAGCTTCACCTGCTGCGAGAGCTGCCAGATGATTTCAGGCACGTTCCAGATCAGCTCGGTGAGATCGCCCTTCTGTGCTTCCTTGCCGTTGACGGTGAGCCAGATCTTGCCCTTGGAGGGATGGCCGATCTTCGATGCCGGCTGCAACGCGGAGCAGGGGGCGGAGCCGTCGAACGACTTGCCGATCTCCCAGGGGCGCTCCTTCTTGCGCGAGGCGATCTGGAGGTCGCGGCGGGTGAGGTCGATGCCGACGGCGTAGCCGTAGACATGGTCGAGCGCCTTGTCGGCGGGGATGTTGAGGCCACCGCTCTTCATCGCCACGATCAGTTCGACCTCGTGATGCAGGTCCTTGGTTAGCGGCGGATAGGCAATGGTGGCGCCATCGGGCACCAGCATGTCGGCATGCTTGGCGAAGAAGAACGGAGGAGCGCGCTCGTCATTGCCCATCTCGCGGATGTGCTCGAGATAGTTGCGGCCGACGCACCAGATGCGGCGCACCGGATAGCGGCCGCTCTCGCCGACGACGGGAAGCGAAGCCTGCGGCGGAAGCGGAATGACGTAGGAGGCGGCGTTCATGAAGCGGTCTCGCTGCTCTTGAGGTGACCTTGGGGTGAGATGAATGCTATGCGGTTGCACTGACCGGCGCCAGCCCCAAAGGGCCGGCGTCGTGGTGTTGCAGTCGGAAGAAGGAGGCGTAGCGGCCGCCGCGGCGAAGCAGCTCGTCGTGCCGGCCCTGCTCGACGATCTCGCCGCCCTCGACCACCAGGATCGCATCGGCGTGCATGATGGTGTGCAGGCGATGCGCGATCACGATGGTGGTGCGGTTCTGGCAGAGGTGCTCGATCGCCTCCTGCACCTGCCGCTCGGATTCCGAGTCGAGCGCAGCGGTAGCTTCGTCCAGCAGGATGATCGGCGCGTTCTTGATCAGCGCGCGCGCTACCGCGATGCGCTGGCGCTGGCCGCCCGAGAGCTGAGTGCCGTGCTCGCCGACCGGCGTGTCGTAGCCGAGCGGAAAGCCCATGATGAAATCATGCGCGCAGGCCGCCTTCGCCGCCCCGATGATCTCGTCCTCGCTCGCGCCCGACCGGCCGAAGGCGATGTTGTTGCGGATGGTGTCGCGGAACAAATAGACGTCCTGGCCGACATAGGCGGTCTGTGCCCGCAGCGACTTGCGCGAGATCGCGTTGATCGACTGGCCGTCGATCACGATGTCGCCCTGCGTCACCTCGTAGAAACGCAGCAGTAGCGCCAGCACGGTCGACTTGCCGCCGCCGGACGGGCCGACCAGCGCGGTGACCTTTCCGGGCTCGGCGACGAAGCTCATGCGGTTGAGCACGGTCTCGCCGCTGCGATAGGAGAAGCTGACGTCGCGCAGCTCGATCCGCGCGTCGGACAGCTTTAGCGCCGGCTTGTCGTCGTCAGTGTGTTCGCTTGCCGGGCTGTCGACGACCTCGAGCAGCATGCGCGCGCCGACGAGCTGGCTGTTCAGGTCGATGTTCAGCCGCGCCAGCCGCTTGGCCGGCTCGGTCGCCATCAGGAAGGCGGTCATGAAGGAAAAGAATGCGCCGGGTGTGGCGTTGAGCGCGACCACGCTGTAGCCACCATAAAGCAAACAGCCGGCGACGGCGAAGCCGCCGAGCATCTCCATCAGCGGGTTGGAGCGATTGGCGACACGGGCCATCTTGTTGGCATTGCGCTCGACGATCGCGATGTTCTCGTCGATGCGGCTCTGCATCGTCTCTTCCAGCGTGAACGCCTTGACCGTGCGGATGCCCTGCAGCGACTCCTGCATCGTCTCCAGGATGTCGGCGGTGCCGGTGAACTGATTGTAGGCGAGGCCCTTGATGCGCTTGACCAGCTTGCGCAGCACCAGCATCGCCGGCGGCACCGCGACGAGGCCAATGAACGACATCAGCGGATCCTGCCACACCATCACGCCGATCATGGCGAGCAGCATCAGCAGATCGCGCCCGATGGCGTTGACCAGCATGTTGAGGACGTCGGTGATGGATTTGGCGCCGGCCGTCAGGCGCGCCAGGAATTCAGACGAATGCCGCTCGGAGAAGAAACCGACACTTTCGCTCATCAGCTTGGCGAAGAGCTGGCGCTGGTTGGTGGCGAGAATGGCGTTGCTGATCTTGGTCAGGATCACCATGTGGCCGTAGGTCGCCACGCCCTTGATGAACAGCAGCAGGACCGTGACGCCCGACAGCATCGCGATGCCCGGGATGTTCTTGTCGACATAGGCCTGGTTGATGACCTGGCCGAGCACGTAGGTCGCGCATGCGGTTGCGCCGGCGGCGACCGCCATCAGCGCGAAGGCGACGAGGTAGCGCCGCCAGTAGTTGACTCCTTGTTCCATGACCAGGCGGCGAATCAGGATCGCTGCCGCATAGGGATCGTCGGTGATTTTCTTTGGAAACTGGGCCATCCGCAGTCCATTGACGGCACAGGGAAAAGCCTGCCCGCGCGTCAGGGATCGAATGGCCTCTGTGCCCGCTAAAGCGGGGCTTTTCAAGCCCAATTAAGGGCTTGCGCCGGGACGGAATCTAGGCCGAGACGGCCTGGCGGAGTTCGCCATGGCGCTCGCGGAACAGCTTGTCCTCCCACGCCAGGGCGTGCGCGGCGATGGTCTCGAGATCGTCGTATTGCGGCTTCCAGTCGAGCAGGCCGCGGATGCGGCCGGTGTCGGCGACCATGGTCATGATGTCGCCCGCCCGGCGCGGCGCGTATTGCACGGCGAAACTGCGCCCCGAGACCCGGCGCACTGCGTCGATGGTTTCAAGCACCGAATAGCCGCGGCCGTAGCCGCAATTCAGCGTCGTCGAGGCGCCGCCATTGCGCAAATAAGCCAGCGCCGAGCGATGGGCCTGCGAAAGGTCCGTGACGTGAATGAAGTCGCGAATGCAGCTGCCGTCCTGGGTCGGGTAGTCGGTGCCGAACACGTCGATCTTGGCGCGCTGGCCGGTTGCGGCCTCGACCGCGATCTTGAGCAGATGCGTGGCGCCGACGGTGGCAAGGCCGATGCGCGCCTGCGGGTCCGCGCCGGCGACGTTGAAGTAGCGCAAGGTCACATATCGCATGCCGTAGGCGGAGGCGACGTCGTGCAGCATGATCTCGGTCATCAGCTTCGATGAGCCGTAGGGCGACAGCGGCCGCGTCGGCGCATGCTCTGGCACCGGCACCTGGTCCGGATTGCCGTAGACGGCGGCGGTCGAGGAGAAGATGAAGCGGTTGATGCCGCGCTTCACTGCGACGTTGAGCAGGTTGCGCGCGGTCATGAAGTTGTTGCGATAGTAGCCGAGCGGATCGCGCATCGAATCCGGCACGACGACCGAGCCGGCGAAATGGATGATGCTCTCGATATTGTGCTGGGCGATCACGCCCTCGACCAGGTTCTCGTCGCCGGCATCGCCAATGAACAGCGGCACGCCTTCCGGCAAATAGGCGGAGAAGCCGGTGGAGAGATCATCGATCACCACGACGTCCTCGCCGGCTTCCGCCAGCGCCAGGACCGTGTGACTTCCGATATAGCCGGCGCCGCCGGTGACTAGCACAGTCATGATCTCACCCGTCTTCGATCAACACCAATGCTAGCGTTTGCGCGGTGAAGAGGGGGTTTCGGCAGCCCTGAACTGGTCACTATGCTTAATGTTGCGTATAGGGGGCCTGCTAAACGGAGCATGACGTGGCGAATTCCCCGGACGGTCTGCAAGTGATCGTGCCAAATCTGCACAGGCGCTATTCCGGGGTCACCGCGACCAACCGGATGGTGGCGCCGCGGCTGGCAAGGCTGTTTCGCGCCGCGTGGTTCGGCTCGGACGCGCCGGAGGGGATCGCGCGCCTGAGCGCCGCTGATGTCCTGAAACTATGGCGCCGCAAGACGCCGCTGATCTGGCATGCGCGCCGCAATAACGAGATGATCGCGGGCGTGCTGTTGCGCGCGCTCGGCTGGCCGCTCAAGCTCGTGTTCACCTCGGCGGCGCAGCGACATCACAGCTGGATCACGCGCTGGCTGATTCGGCGCATGGACGCGATCATCGCGACCTCTGGCATCTCGGCCTCGTTTCTCAAAGTGAAGGCGACGGTGATCCCGCACGGCGTCGACACCGACGTCTATGTGCCGCCGGTCGATCGCGCCGCGGCTTTTGCCGAGAGTGGTTTGCCAGGCCGCTACGCGATCGGCTGCTTCGGCCGCGTGCGCGCGCAGAAGGGCACCGACGTGTTCGTCGATGCAATGTGCCGCCTGTTGCCGCGCTATCCGGATTTCACCGCCGTCATCGTCGGTCAGGTTACGCCGGAGCAAACGCCCTTTGCCAACGATCTAAAGAAGCGCATCGAGGCCGCCGGCCTGCAATCGCGCATCGTCATTACCGGCGAGCTTCCGATTGAAGCGGTGCAGCGCTGGTATCAGCGGCTGACTATCTACGCCTTCACCTCACGCAACGAAGGCTTTGGCCTGACGCTGATCGAGGCAATGGCGGCCGGCAGCGCGCTCGTCGCCGCGCGCGCCGGCGCGGCCGAGCTCGTGGTCGAGGATGGCGTGTGCGGCGTGCTGATTCCGACAGGTGATGCCGATGCGCTGGCTGCAGCGCTGGAGCCGCTGATGCGCGATGTGGCTGCGGCAACCGCGATGGGCGAGCGTGGCCGGGCACGCGTGCTCGCGAAGTTCAGCCTTGATGCGGAAGCGGCGCGGATCGGGGATGTCTACGGACCGCTGCTCTGATCGGCCGCTTTCGCGACCGCGAACAAAAATCTCGAAAACAACCCCATGCAAAGTAGACGGTGACAGCGGAATCAATGGCTTGACGGCCAATGCGATCCGTTGCGGATTTTACGAAATAAGTTTGACGCGCCGGGCAAAAACACCGGCACGATGGCATCATCGGTGCGAGCCTCGACGATCTCAGGTCTCAACCCGCGCCCCAGCCTCACTGAGCACCCGCTGCGCGATCGCCACCACCTCGGAGGCCGCGATGTCGCGCATGCAGCGGTGGTCGTTCATCCGGCAGATCGTGCTCTGGCAGGGCTGGCAGGACAGCACGCTCTTGTCCTGGACCACGGTTGCGGCAAGCCCGTTGAGGGGGGCCCAGAGGTAGGGGCTGGTCGGGCCGAAGATGCCCATGGTGGGCGTCCCCAGGGCGGCCGCGATGTGCATCAGCCCCGAATCGTTGGAAATGGCGACGCCGGCTGCGGCCATGGCCAGCACGCCGTTGCGCAAATCGTTGCCGGTTAGGTCCCGGACCCCCGGGCCACCCGCGGCGACGATCTCCTGGGCCAGCCCCTTTTCCGCGGGGCCGCCGACCACCCAGACCTCCAGCCCGCGCTCGACCAGTAACCGGGCAGCCTCGGGATAGTAGGTCCAGCGCTTGGAGACGCCGACCGAGCCGGGGGCCAGCGCTACAGCAGCCCCGGCGCTCAGGCCGTTGGCCTGCCGCCAGCGTGCGATCTCCTCCGCCGGAACCCGTAATTGCGGCACCGGCCATTCCGGGGGCAGGGGCGCGCCATCAGGCTGGGCGAGGGCGGCATTCTTGTCGATGAAACGGGGCAGCCGCTTCTCGCCCCAGCGCCAGCGGTTGATCAGGCCGAACCGGAACTCGCCGACGAAGCCGACCCGTTCGGGGATGCCGGCCAGCGCGGGCGCGATCGCTGCCTTCCAGGTCCGGGGCAGCACCAGGGCAGTGCCGTAGTTCCGCTCGCGCAGGAGCTTCGCCAGGCCAAACTGGCGGCCCACGGCGAGCCGGCTGCGCGGCAGGTCCCAGACGATCCCCTGGCGCACGCCGGGCATGTAGTCGACCAGCGGGGCGCACAGCGATGTGGTCAGGAGGTCGACCGGCCGATTCGGCCAGCGCTCCTTCAGGACCCAGACGACGGTGTGATTCCGGACGAAATCGCCGATCCACATGTAGGGAATGATCAGGATCGGGCGGGTGTCGCTCCGATCTGCATCTCCGCTAAGTTGCGAATCTTTGTTCATTTGTTAATAGGACCAAGGGTGCGCAAATATGGCGGTTCGGTTAGCCGCTCCGGGCCGGCAGGTAAAGCCGCTCGAGGCCCGATCCCAAAACCGCTTACACTTTGACGGATCATGCGCTACGGCAGGACCGGACCTTAGGAAATCAGGCAGGGAAGCTGGAATGTTGCTGGTGACCGGCGGGGCCGGTTTTATCGGATCGAATGTTGTTGCTGCGTTGAATGACGCCGGCCGCAGCGACGTCGTCATCTGCGATCTCCTCGGCGACGACGGCAAATGGCGGAACCTCGCCAAGCGGCAGCTTGTGGATATCGTCCCGCCGGCCGAGCTGCTCGACTGGCTGAAGGGCCGCAAGCTCGATGCCGTGATCCATCTCGGGGCGATTTCCGAGACCACCGCGACCGACGGCGATCTCGTGATCGAAACGAATTTCCGCCTGTCCATGCGTCTGCTCGACTGGTGTACCGCGAATGCTGTCCAATTCATCTACGCTTCGTCGGCCGCGACCTACGGCGACGGCGCGGAAGGTTTTGACGACGACGCCTCGCTGCCGGCGCTGAAGAAACTGCGGCCGATGAATCTCTACGGCTGGAGCAAGCACCTGTTCGATCTCGCCGTCGCCGAGCGCGTCGCGAACGGCGATCGGTTGCCGCCGCAATGGGCCGGGCTAAAATTCTTCAACGTGTTCGGCCCCAACGAGTACCACAAGGGCTCGATGATGAGCGTGCTGGCGCGCCGCTTCGACGACGTCAAGGCGGGCCGCGTCGTGCAGCTTTTCAAGTCGCACCGCGAGGGCATCGCCGACGGCGACCAGCGCCGCGATTTCATCTATGTCGACGACGTCGTGCGCGTCGTGATGTGGCTGCTCGCAACGCCCTCCGTGTCCGGGCTCTTCAATGTCGGCACCGGCAAGGCGCGCAGCTTCAGGGATCTGATGCTTGCGGCCTATGCGGCGCTCGGCGCCAGGCCGAACATCGAATACATCGACATGCCCGAGACGATCCGCGGCGCCTACCAGTACTTCACCCAGAGCGAGGTCGATCGCCTCTGCCGTGCCGGCTACAACGGTGGCTTCACGACGCTCGAAGACGCGGTGAAGGTCTATGTCGGGGATTATCTCGACAGGCCCGACCGCTTCCGCTGAGGCTCATCACCATGCCGACGCCCATCCTCGACTTCGATGCCCTCGCACAAGACATCGCGCGCCGAACGGTGCTCTGCATCGGCGATATCATGCTGGACGAGTTCGTCTACGGCGAGGTGTCGCGGATATCGCCGGAAGCGCCGGCGCCTGTCATCGCCGCGCAGCGCAGCGAGATCCATATCGGCGGCGCCGGCAACGTCGCGCGCAATGTCGCCTCCCTCGGCGCGCGCTGCATCTTCGTCGGCCTCGTCGGCGAGGATGACGCCGGTGCACGGCTCAAGGCCGCGCTCGAAGAACAGGCCGGAATCGAAAGCGTGCTGGTCTGCGATCCGTCGCGGCCGACCACACGGAAAGTGCGCTTCGTCTCCGAGCATTTCTCCACGCATATGCTGCGCGCGGATTGGGAGCAGGCGCTGCCAGCCTCCGACGCGGTCGAAACCAGGTTGATCGAGGCGATCCTGCCGCAGATCGCGCGCGCCGACATCGTGCTGCTATCGGACTACGCCAAGGGCGTGCTGACCGCGCGCGTGATCCGGCACACGATCGATGCCGCGCGAAAGCTCGGCAAGCCCGTGATCGTCGATCCCAAGAGCCTGAACTGGGCGATCTATCGCGGCGCGACGCTGCTCACGCCCAATCGCAAGGAGTTTTCGGAGGCCACGCGAAGCCGCGCCGACACCACGCAGAGCATCGTCGATGCCAGCGAGGATGTGATGCGGCTCGCCGATTGCGAGGCGATCCTGGTCACGCAGGGCGAGCACGGCATGACGCTGGTGCCGCGCGTTGGCAAGGCCGTCCATGTGCCGGCTTTCCCTGTGAAGGTGCGCGACGTCTCCGGTGCAGGTGATACCGTCGCCGCGGCGCTCGCAGTGTCGATCGCCGCAGGCGCGGACTGGGACACGGCGCTGCGCGTGGCAAATGCCGCCGCCGCCGTCGCCGTCGGCAAGCAGGGTACAGCCAGCGTGAGCGCGGCCGAGCTGCGGCGAAAGATCCTGCCGCATGCCTATCTCGCGGCCGAGGAGAAGATCGTCCTCGAACCGGGCGCGCTCGACGCGCAGCTCGCCGAATGGAAGAGGCTGGGCCAGCGCGTCGGCTTCACCAATGGCTGCTTCGACATCCTGCATCCCGGCCACGTCAAGGTGCTGACCGCGGCGCGCGCCGCCTGCGACCGCCTGGTCGTGGGCCTCAACAGCGACGCTCGGTGCGGCGGCTGAAGGGCGCCGATCGCCCCGTCCAGGACGAGCGCGCGCGGGGTGAGGTGCTGGCGGCGCTCGAAGCGGTCGATCTCGTCGTCATCTTCGAGGACGATACGCCGATCGACCTGATTACCCGGATCAAGCCGAGCGTGCTGGTCAAGGGCGGCGACTACACCCGCGAGCAGGTCGTCGGCCACGAGGTCGTCGAGGCTGCCGGCGGAACGGTGGTGCTGGTCGACATCCTCCAGGGCTTCAGCACGACGGCGCTGGTCCATCGCGCGCGGGGAGGGGCCAAGTGACGGCGCTTGTCCGGGAGACGACCTTCCAGATGCTGGGGCGGCGCTTGCGCAGCCCGGCAGCGTGGTGCGAGACGGCCGATCTGTTCGCTATCCTGACCGTGGCCTCGCTGCCCTGGTCGACTTCGCTCACGGCGATCTTCAACGCCATGTTCCTGATCTGCATGGTGCCGTTCCTCGATTTCAAGGCATTCCTGCAATCGCTGAAGCGTCCGGTCTCGGCGACGCCGATCGCGCTGTTCCTGCTCGCGCTGGTGGGAACGCTGTGGTCAGACGCAGCCTGGGGTATGCGCTTCTATGCAGTCAGTCCGGCGGTCAAGCTGCTCGTGCTGCCTGTCCTGCTCTACCATTTCGAGCGCTCGCGGCGCGGCCACTGGATCTTCATCGCCTTCCTGGTGTCCTGTGCGCTGCTGTCGGTGATGTCGTGGCTGGTCACATTCTTCCCGGGCCTTTCGCTGAAGCCCGGGGTCGACGCAGAGCGTGGCATCTTCGTCAAGAACTACATCGACCAGAGCCAGGAATTCACGCTGTGCGCGGTCGCGCTCGCTTATCCAATCGTGACGCTGCTGCGCGAGAAGCGCTACTGGTTCGCCGGGCTGCTCACGGTGCTTGCGCTCAGCTTCTTCGTCAACATGGCCTTCGTGGTGGTGTCGCGTACCGCGCTCGTCACCGTACCGATCATGATCGGTGTGTTCGCGCTGCTTCACCTCAGATGGCGCAGCATCGCGGTCATCTCGGCCGCACTGCTCGTCAGCGCAGTTCTCGCCTGGCAGGCTTCGCCGCAATTGCGTAAGACCGCCGACACCTTTTCCAGCGACTATCGGCGTTACACGCAGGAGAAGGTTCCGACGTCGATGGGCGAGCGGCTCGAATACTGGCGGAACTCAATCGAGTTCTTCGAACAGGCTCCGCTCGCGGGTCACGGAACAGGCTCTACCTTTGGGCTGTTCGCCAAGGTCGCCAAGAGCGCGGACTGGCTCAAGGGCGCCAGGGTGTTTCCGAATCCCCATAACCAGACCCTGGCCGTCGCCGTGCAATGGGGCATCATCGGAATCGTCGCGCTCTATGCGATGTGGCTCGTCCATCTGCTTTTGTTTCGCGGCGACGGGCTGGCCAACTGGATCGGGCTTCTGGTCGTGGTGCAGAATATCTTCACCTCGTTGTTCAACTCCCATCTGTTCGACTTCCACGAGGGCTGGATGTACGTCATCGGCGTCGGCGTCGCAGGTGGCATGGTCATCCGCGAGCGGCAGGCCACACCGAAGGCGGTGGAAGCCGGTTCCTGAACGGCCGCGCGGCTGGCAAGTCTGGTTCTGGCAAGTCTTGTTCTGGCAAGTCTTATGCTGGCAAGTCTCGCCGAGATGGGCTATCAGCGCGGTCAGGTTGCAACTAACGGGATTTTCATCGGTCGGCGGATGACGCGTCTCTCGCATCTCACTATGCGCAATTTCCTGATCGCGCTCCACGACCTGCTGGCAACCACGGCGGCGCTGTTCGCCGCTTTCTATCTGCGCTTCGAGGGCGGCCAAGGCTTCTTCGATCGCCTGCCGCTCCTGTTTCAGATCCTGCCTTACTTCCTCGCCTTCAGCGTGGTCGTGTTCTTCATCTTCAACCTGACCACGACGAAATGGCGCTTCATCTCGCTTCCTGATGCGTTGAACATCATCCGCGTCGCGACGGTGCTGACAGTTGCTCTCCTCGTGCTCGACTACGTCTTCGTCGCGCCCAACGTCCGCGGCGCCTTCTT
Organism: Bradyrhizobium sp. AS23.2; assembly: GCF_001908185.1. Lineage (GTDB taxonomy): Bacteria > Pseudomonadota > Alphaproteobacteria > Rhizobiales > Xanthobacteraceae > Bradyrhizobium. Next base: position 74,299 of record NZ_LGHM01000125.1, on the reverse strand, counting down.
TCTCGGCAAGGTGACCATCGTCCTCTACTGGTTCTTCGAGATCTCCTTCCTCAGTGCAGGGCGGTTCGCCTACCGCTATTTCCGCTATACGCGGGTACGACGTCACGCGAGGCACGAGGACGCCGCGCCGACGCTGCTGATCGGCCGGGCCGCGGATGCCGAGGTGCTGTTGCGCGGCATCGAAAGTGGGGCGATCAAGCGCATCTGGCCGGTCGGCGTGTTGTCGCCGTCGACCTCCGATCTCGGGCAGTTCATCCGCAACGTGCCGGTGCTGGGCGGCATCGACGATGTCGAAGACGTCATCGCCGACTTCGCCAAGCGCAACAAGGCGATTGCGCGCCTCATCATGACGCCGTCGGCGTTCGAGCCGGAAGCGCATCCGGAATCGATCCTAATGCGGGCGCGCAAGCTCGGCGTGATCGTCAACCGCATGCCTTCGCTCGAGAGTGGCGATACGCCGCGGCTCACGGCCGTCGCGGTCGAGGACCTGTTGCTGCGGCCGAGCGAGAAGATCGACTATGCACGCCTCGAAGCCCTGATCAGGGGCAAGGCGGTGATCGTCACCGGCGGCGGCGGCTCGATCGGTTCCGAGATCTGCGAGCGCGTCATCGCCTTCGGCGCCGCGCGCCTCCTGATCGTGGAGAATTCCGAGCCGGCGCTCTATGCCGTCACGGAAGCGCTCGCCGCGCACGGCTCGGCCGCAGCGATCGAGGGGCGGATCGCAGACATCCGCGACCGCGAGCGCATCACGCGCCTGATGACCGAGTTCAAGCCGGACATCGTGTTCCACGCCGCCGCGCTCAAGCACGTGCCGATCCTCGAGCGCGACTGGAGCGAGGGCGTCAAGACCAACATCTTCGGCTCGATCAACGTTGCCGACGCAGCGCTTGCTGCCGGCGCCGAGGCCATGGTGATGATCTCGACCGACAAGGCGATCGAGCCGGTGTCGATGCTCGGCCTGACCAAGCGCTTCGCCGAGATGTACTGCCAGGCGCTCGATCATGATCTTGCGGCAGGGAGCGGCGGTGCCAAGCCGCCGATGCGGCTGATCTCGGTCCGGTTCGGCAATGTGCTGGCGTCGAACGGCTCGGTGGTGCCGAAGTTCAAGGCCCAGATCGAGGCCGGTGGTCCCGTGACGGTGACGCATCCCGACATGGTGCGCTACTTCATGACCATCCGCGAGGCCTGCGATCTCGTCATTACGGCGGCAACGCACGCGCTCGGAACGGTGCGCTCGGACGTCTCGGTCTACGTGCTCAACATGGGCCAGCCGGTCAAGATCGTCGATCTCGCCGAACGCATGATCCGCCTCTCGGGCCTCCAGCCCGGCTACGACATCGAGGTCGTGTTCACGGGCATGCGGCCGGGCGAGCGCCTGCACGAGATCCTGTTCGCATCCGAGGAGCCGACCCGCGAGATCGGCGTTGCCGGCATCATGGCCGCGCAGCCGAACGAGCCACCGATGCAGACGCTGCGCAAGTGGATCGCGGCGCTGGAGCAGGCGATTGCGCGCGACGATCGTGCCACCATCAGGACGATCCTGAAGGATGCGGTTCCGGAATTCGGGTCGACCGCGGCCTGACCATGCAGTCTCAAGGCAAGATCGTCGTCGCCAGCCAGCATTATCCACCGGATCCGAGCACGACCGCGGCGATCATGGCCGAGATCGCCTGCCGTCTCGCCGAAAACCACGAGGTCGTCGTGCTCTCGGGCTCGCCCGGCGCGTTGCCGGACTCGCAGACCGGCCCGGGCCGGCCACGCGTCGTTGCGATCAAGAACCGGATGGCGGGGAAGGCGGCGCTGGTGCGGCGCGGCGTGTCCGAACTGCTATTCGTGGCGCGCACGTTTTTCGCCTTGATGCGGGAGCTGAGGCGAGCTGATGTCGTACTCACCGTCACCGCGCCGTTCATGCTGCCTTACGCGGTCGCGGCGGCGGCAAGGCTCAAGGGCGCGCGCTCGGCGCTGATCATGCACGACCTCTTCCCCGACGTGCTGGTAATGGCGGGCCTGCTCAAGCCCGGTTCGATCGTGACGAGGGCGATGCGCGCAGCCAACAGCCTGATGTTTCGCGCGCTCAATGCCGTCATCACCATCGGCCGCGATGCGGAGGGGCCGCTGCTGAGCTATTCCGGGATGACGCGGAACAAGATCCGCTTCATCCCGAACTGGGCGACACTCGTGCCCGCGCCGCGTCCCCTGACATCGGATAATCCGTTCCGGCGGGCGCTGTCGGCCCGCTTTGTCGTCGGCCTGTCAGGAAATCTCGGCTTCACCCATGATCCGGAGATCGTGTTCGAGGCGGCGCGCCTGCTCAAGGACGAGGCGGACATCCACTTCCTGCTCTCCGGCTGGGGCATCGGCTTCGAGCGGCTGAAGCAGTTGCAGGCGGCGGCGAACCTGTCCAATGTCTCCTTCGTGGCGCGCGTGGAGGATGCCGAGCTCGAGGCGTTTCTGGCGTCCGCCAATCTCTGGATCATTCCGTACCGGAAGGACGTTGCGGGGGTGTCGGTGCCGAGCCGGTTCTACAATCTGCTGGCGGTCGGCCGTCCCGTGGTGCTGGTTTCCGAGCCGGAGGCCGAGGCCGCGCTGACGGTGGTAGAGAACGGACTCGGCTGGGTCGTGACGCCGGGCCGCGCCGATCGGCTCGCCGAGGCGATCCGCGCAGCGTCCCGCGCCGACGCCGCCGCCATGGCGGAGCGCGCGGTGAAGGCGGCATCGCGATTCGACCGGACCGTCGCGATGAACGCCTATGCCGGTCTGATCGACGAATTGTTGCGCAACCCGGAGCTGGCGGAACAACGATGAGCGAGCGCAAACCGGTCGTGCTGGTGACGGGAGCGAGCGGCTTCGTCGGCCGTCATGTCGCCCCCGCACTGGCGCGCGAGGGATGGTCGGTCCGGCGCGCGGTCCGCAGCCCGGAGGGCATCGACAACGAGGTCATGATCGAATCGATCGGTCCCGATACCGATTGGCAGGCTGCGCTCGAAGACGTCGACGCTGTCGTCCATCTCGCCGCCAGGGTCCATCACAAGCACGATGAGCACGCGGTCCAGCTCTATCGCAACACCAACCTCGCCGGCACCCTGCAACTGGCGCGCTGCGCGGCGACGGCCGGCGTACGCCAGTTCATCTTCGTCAGCACCGTGCTCGTGCACGGCCGCAGCAGTGAGGGCCGCCGGCCGTTCAGCGAAGACGATACCCTGACGCCGCGCGGCCTCTATGGCATGTCCAAGGCCGCGGCCGAGGCGGGCTTGAGGACGCTCGCGCGCGATTGCGACATGAATATCTCCGTGATCAGGCCCCCGCTGGTCTATGGTGCGGGCGCCAAAGGCAATTTCGCGCTGCTCTCGCGTGCGGTGAACGTGGGGTTGCCGCTGCCCTTCGCCGCGATCCGTAATCACCGCGCCTTCCTTGCCGTGCAGAACCTGTCGTCGTTCATCCTGCGCAGGCTTGCCCATCCCGACCCTGCGAGCAATTTCGAGATATTTCTGGTGGCCGACAGGGAACAGGTCTCGACGCCCGAATTCATCGAACGGCTGGCCAAGGCATCCGGCAAGAGCCCGCGTTTGTTCAGGATGTCGCCAGACCTGCTTGGCAGGCTCCTCGGCATGATTGGCCGGCAGGATACGCATGACAGCCTGATCGGCTCGCTCGAGCTCGACGTTTCCAAGGCGATGGCCACCGGCTGGCAGCCGCAGGTCACTCTCGACGAGGGTCTGCGGCTCGCGCTGTCCAATCAGGACGCCTGAGGACGGGAGAAGCGCCGCAGGACGAAGCCGATCGCGATTGCGCCCGCGCCAAGCGCGAACGAGGTGACGGCCATCGATCCGGCGCGAACGGTGAGGATGGCGAGCCCAGCGAGGACGAGGTTGAGCAGAAAGACCTCGCCGATCACCCGCGGGACCGAAAAACCGTTGTCGGTGGCGCGCTGGTAGAAATGCGTGCGATGTGCCGACCAGAACGGTTCGCGCCGCGCGATGCGCCGTAACAGAGTGAGGGTCGAATCCGCGAGATAGTAAGCCGGCAGCAGCAGCGCCGCAGCGGCTTGTCCGCGCCAGGCAAGCTCGAGCAGGCACCAGCCGAGCAGAAGGCCGATCGGCAGGCTGCCGACGTCGCCCAGGAACACCTTTGCGACCGGACGGTTGAAAGGCGCAAAGCCGAGCATGCCGCCGCACAGTGTCGCGGCGATCAGCGCTGCCGGCCACGACACCTCGCCGAGCCATCCGAGCAGCAGCAGGGCCGCTGTGACCGGCACCACTTCCGCCACCGTCATCAGGTCGAGCCCGTCCATGAAGTTGACGAGGTTCACGAACCAGACGCCGGCGATCAGGATGAAGCTGCGCTCCAGCGCAAGCGGCAGCGCCGGCACGATGTGCGCGGTGTCGGGCGCGGTGAACACGACCGCGCCGACGGCGGCGGCTTGCAGCACGAGCCGCAGCAGCACCGGCAGCGACACGATGTCGTCGGCAAATCCGACCAGTGCGATCAAGACCGTCGCGGCGATGAGCGCCGGCGGGATCGTGACGCCGGCAAAGGCGGCCCAGACCGAGGCGACTATGAGGGTCGCGGCGATCACCGCGATGCCCGCGCCCTGCGGGGTCGGGATGCGATGCGAGGAGCGCGCATTCGGCCGCGCCAGCGCATAGCGCTGGAGCAGGGGGCGGCTGGTCCAGGTGATGAAGGCCGACATCAGTGCGGCGATCGCGACGGCCAGCAGCGAGGGCATCGCGGCGAGAGCGTCAGTGGCCTGGCTCACTCCGGCACTCCGATCGGGGCGGATCCTTGCGCGGCTTTCTCCGCGCTCAGGATCCAGACGAGGCCGCCGAACGCGCCGACGATGAAGGAGACCGCGCCGAACAGGAGCGAGACGTTGACGCCTTCATTCGCAGCGAGCCCGGCGAAGCCGAAGGCCAGCCCCATGGTCGCCTCGCGCACGCCCCAGCCGGCGATCGAGATCGGCATCAAGGTGATCAGCATGACCGGCGGAATGAGCAGGAATATCTGCCCGAAGCTGACCGGCGCGGCGATCGACTGCACCACGCACCAGGCGATGACGACGGTGAGCACGTGAACGATGAACGACAGGATCGCGACGATCGGTCCGCGCGTCGGGCTGAAGATCACGCGGTTGGCGATCACGGCGCAGGCGTGGATGTGGTGGGTGGCCCACCAGGTCTTCAGCCACGACCATTTCAGCGCGCCGAAGATCAGGAAACCGAGGCCGCCTGCGAGCGCCGCGAGGTCGACGAGCAGCAGCGCCGAGCGTCCGTTCGGATCGGTGATGAGCCCGTAGCTCCAGGGCAGGCTCGCGACGATGAGGATTGCGAGCGCGATGAGGCCGATCGCGCGATCAACGAAGATGGAGTAGGTGGCCGTACGCCATCCGGCGCCGGCGCGCGCGACCAGCCACAGCCGGACCGCGTCGCCGCCGATCGCGGACGGCAGGGTCTGATTGAAGAACGCGCCGATCACGTTGTAGCGCATGGCGCGGCCGAGTTCGAGCGGCGCGCCGCATTCGGCGCTGATCTCGCGCCAGCGCAGCACGCCGACGAAGATTTGCAGGAACGTGACCGCGATCGCCATGGCGATCCAGAACAGGCTGGTCGCGGTGAAGCGCGAAATCAGTTCGGACAGATCGACCTTGCGCAGCGCCAGATAGAGCAGCGCCGCGGAAATCAGGATCTTGGCCGTGGACAGCAGGATTCGGCGCATCTCGCCCGCATGAACAGGGGTTTGCGAAGATTTGAGGCAACCCGACGCCGGGCGCCGAATTCCGCCGCTTTGGTATGGTTTTGGCGCCGGTCTTGCAAGCCGATCTTGCAATAAGTGATATGAACAGCCGATATGAACAGCCGTTGTGAGGAGCCGCTATGAGGAGCGAGGGGCTATTGCGACCCCCTCAATACGGCGGCTAAACAGGTGCCGCGGGCGAAGGATCTGCGGTCGAAGGATCTCTTGGGAACAGGATGACGGATCAGGCGATTTTGGTCACGGGTGCCGCCGGCTTCATCGGCTTTCACGTCGCCCGGCAGCTTTTAGGCGAAGGCCGGCCCGTCGTCGGGCTCGACAATCTCAACAGCTATTACGATCCGGCGCTGAAACGGGCGCGCCTGGAGCTGCTCAGGAACGATTCCCGCTTCTCCTTCGTGGAGGCCGATCTTGCCGACCGCGAGGCGATCGCGGCGCTGTTTGCGCGGCACGGATTTGCCAAGGTCGTGCATCTGGCAGCCCAGGCCGGCGTGCGCTACTCGATCGAGCATCCGCACGCTTACGCCGATTCCAATCTCCAGGGCTTTCTCAACGTGCTCGAGGGCTGCCGCAACAACGGTTGTCGTCATCTCGTCTACGCTTCGTCATCCTCCGTTTATGGCGCCAACACCAAACTGCCATTTGCGGTGCAGGACCGGACCGACCATCCTGTGAGCTTCTATGCTGCAACCAAGAAGGCGAACGAATTGATGGCGCAGTCCTACAGCCATCTGTACCGCCTGCCGGTCACGGGGCTGCGCTTTTTTACCATCTACGGCCCGTGGGGCCGGCCCGATATGGCCATGTTCCTGTTTGTGAACGCCATCATGGAGGGCCGGCCGATCCGGCTCTTTAACCATGGCCGGATGCGCCGCGACTTCACCTATATTGACGACGTAACCCGTGTAGTATCCAAGCTGATCGATCGGGTGCCCGCGGATGACCCGGCTGCCGCAAATGCGCCGTCTAAGGTCTACAATGTCGGCAACCACCATCCGGAAGAGCTGATGCATGTCGTCGGACTTCTGGAGCAGGAGCTGGGTCGGACGGCGATCAAAGAATTGCTGCCGATGCAGCCGGGAGATGTTTTGGAAACGTTCGCGGATGTCGAGGATCTGATGCGCGACACCGGATTTGCGCCGTCAACGCCGATCGCGCACGGTATCCGTAATTTTGTCACCTGGTATCGGGACCACTTCAAGGTTTGAAATGACGATGGACAAACGCATTATTCCCCTGATCATGTGCGGCGGTGCCGGCACGCGGCTGTGGCCGGCTTCGCGCGAGGTGCGTCCCAAGCAATTCCTGCCGCTGTTCGGCACGCGCTCGACCTTCCAGGACACGCTGCTGCGCGTCTCCGATCCGTCGCTGTTCGATCGTCCGATCGTCATCACCAACGCGTCCTACCGCTTCATGGTGCTGGAGCAGCTCGCCGAGATCGGCATCGAGGCCGACGTGATCCTCGAGCCGATGCGGCGCGACTCCGGCCCCGCGATCGCCGCCGGTGCGGTGTTCGCGCAGAACCGTGACAGCGAGGCGATCGTGCTTGCGCTCGCCGCTGACCACGTGGTGCAGGACAATGCCGCCTTCGTCGCCGCGTGTCGTGAGGGCCTTGCCGCCGCGAATGCCGGGCGCATCGTCACTTTCGGCGTCAAGCCGGAGCGGCCGGCGACCGAATACGGCTATATCAGCCCGGGCGAAGTGATCTCCGGTGAGGTGCACGCGGTTGCGCGCTTCGTCGAGAAGCCGGACGCCGTGACGGCGGCCGACTACGTCACTTCGGGTTATCTCTGGAACAGCGGCAACTTCATGTTCCCGGCCGCTGTCCTGCTCGACGAATACCGCAAGGTGGATGCGGCGAGCGTGGAGGCAGTCTCCAATGCGGTCACCAATGCCGGCCGCGATCTCGGCTTCGTGACGCTGGAGCCGCAGGCCTTCGGCGCAGCGCAGGCGATCTCGATCGACTATGCGGTGATGGAGAAGACCTCGCGCGCCGCCGTCGTGCCGGTGTCGTGCGGCTGGTCCGACGTCGGCTCCTGGCACGCGGTGTGGGAATTGTCGGAGAAGGATGCGCAAGGCAATGCCGCGAACGGCACTGCCGTGTTCGAAGATTCCCGCAACTGTAACGTCACCACCGACCAGGCGCTGGTCGCGCTTGAAGGCGTCGACGATCTCGTCGTGGTCGCCACCGCAGACGCGGTTCTCGTCTCGCGCCAGAAAGATGCCAACGGCCTGAAGCGTCTGGTGACCAAGCTCAAGGCGGTCGCACCGAAGGTGACCGAGGAGCATTTGAAGGTGCATCGGCCGTGGGGCAGCTATCAGTCCGTCGACAATGGCGAGCGCCACCAGGTCAAGCGCATCGTGGTGAAGCCGGGCGGGCGGCTGTCGCTTCAGAAGCACCATCACCGTGCCGAGCACTGGATCGTGGTCCGCGGTGCCGCCCGGGTGACCGTCAACGAGACCGTGAAGACGGTGCACGAGAACGAGTCGATCTACATTCCCATGGGCGCCGTCCACCGGATGGAGAACCCAGGTAAAATCATGCTGGAACTGATCGAGGTCCAGACTGGGAGCTATCTCGGGGAAGACGACATCATCCGGATTGAAGACGACTATCAAAGGTCGTAACCAGCACACTCCGAATCACGTGCCCCGGGCCGAAAGAGCGGTATTTTCAGCGGCTTAAGGCTCGGGGAACGTGTAATTTTTTGAATCAAATCGTGTCCGGTTAACTATGCCGGCATTCGCCACAAATGTGGCGTCCGTGCTAGAAGCGGCCCGGGGATTTGCGTTGAATCGGGGTTCGATCATATGAGTTCCAAAGGCTCTGCACCGGCAAAGGCCGGCTTGCGCGTCGGCGTCATTGGCGCGGGCGTGATGGGCAGCAACCACGCACGCGTGCTTGCCGGCCTTCCCGGCGTCAGTCTCGTCGGCGTGGTCGATCCCTCGCCGGTGCACCTGATGCGCACCACCGAGCTTGCCAACTGCCAGGGTTTCGAGACGCTCGACCAGCTCTTCGCCGCCGGCGTCGATGCCGTCACCATTGCGGCGCCGACGCATCTGCATCACGAGGTCGCGCTCGCCTGCATTGCCAGGAACATCCACGTCCTGGTCGAGAAGCCGATCGCCTCCACGGTCGAAGAGGGCCGCGAGATCGTCACCGCCGCGCAAAAGGCCGGCGTGACGCTGATGATCGGCCATGTCGAGCGCTTCAATCCGGCGGTCGCCGCCGTCAAGCAGGCGATCGCGGGCGAGGACATCCTGTCGATCGCGATCACGCGCGTCGGCCCGTTCCCGCCGCGAATGTCCAATGTCGGCGTCGTCATCGACCTCGCCGTGCACGACATCGATCTGATCCGCTGGTTCACCGAATCCGACATCGTCGAGGTGCAGCCGCAATTGTCGAGCGCGGTCGCCGAGCGCGAGGATATCGCGCTGCTGCAGTTCCGCACCGCCAACGGCGTGCTTGCGCACATCAACACCAACTGGCTGACGCCGTTCAAGGCACGCAGCGTCACGGTCGCGACCCGCGGCAAATATGTGATGGGCGATCTGTTGACGCGCCAGGTCACCGAGTGCTTCGGCTTCAAGCCCGACGGCAGCTATTCGATGCGGCATCTGCCGGTCGGCCACGACGAGCCGCTCCGCGCCGAGCTCATCGCGTTCCTGAAGGCCGTGCGCCATGGCGAGACGCCGGCGGTGACCGGCGACGAGGGCGTTGCCAGCCTCGAAATTGCGACTCGCTGCCTCGAGGCGCCATCGCGGCCAGCGGCCATGTCGCCCGCCCGCAAGGGGCCGCGCCGCGTTGCCGGCTAGTCCTTATCCATGTCGACCGCTCAAAACTTGCAGGAAAATCGGCAAGGCGCCATGAACCAGCATCTGCGTTCCGAACCCATTCCCTTCATCGACGTCGGCGCGCAGCGCCGCCGGCTCGGCGCCTCGCTCGATGCCGCCGTCAAGCGCGTTCTCGACCATTGCCAGTTCGTCAATGGCCCTGAAGTCGCCGAGCTCGAGGCGCAGCTTGCGGCCTATTGCGGCGCCAAGCACGTGGTGGCCTGCGCCAGCGGCACCGATGCGATCCTGATGGTGCTGATGGCGAAGAACGTTGGCCCTGGCGATGCCGTGCTGTGCCCGTCCTTCACCTTCATCGCAACCGCTTCGCCGGTGGCGCGGACCGGCGCGACGCCGGTCTATGTCGACGTGGATGAGGCGACCTTCAACATGAGTCCCGAGTCCCTGAAGCGCGGCATCGCGACCGCCCGGAAGGCTGGGCTCAAGCCGGTCGCGGTCATTCCGGTCGACCTGTTCGGACAGCCGGCCGATCACGACGCTATTGCGGAAATCGCGAAGGCCGAAGGCCTGTTCGTGCTCGATGATGCCGCACAGGGTTTTGGCGCGAGCTACAAGGGCCGCAAGCTCGGCACCCTGGCGCTCGCCACCGCCACCAGCTTCTTCCCGGCCAAGCCGCTCGGCTGCTTCGGCGACGGCGGCGCGATCTTCACCGACAACGACGAACTCGCCGCCACGCTTCGCAGCATCCGCGTGCACGGGCAGGGCGTGGACAAATACGACAACGTCCGCCTCGGCCTGACCGGCCGGCTCGACACCATGCAGGCCGCGATCCTGATCGAGAAGCTGAAGATTTTCGACGACGAGATCGCCGCCCGCAACAGGGTTGCGGAGCGCTATGCGCGAGGGCTCAGCAACGTCGTCACCGTGCCGCGTCTTAGCCCCGGCAACACCTCGGTCTGGGCGCAGTACACCATCCGCCTGCCCAAGGGGACCGACCGCGACGGTTTTGCCGCCGCGCTGAAGGCGCAGGGCGTGCCGACTGCGATCTATTACGGCAAGTCGATGCATCAGCAGACTGCCTACAAGCAGTATCCGGTCGCAGAGGGCGGGCTGCCGGGCTGCGAGAGCCTGTCGCAGGACGTCATCAGCCTGCCGATGCACCCCTATCTGACCGAAGCCGACCAGGAGCGAATCGTCGCCGCAGTGCGCGGCGCGCTTTCAGCCTGATTTCGCCGTTTTGCTGCGCCGCTTGTTCACCTCTCCCATAGGGTCCCGCAGGGAGAGGTAAATCAGGCTCGCACCAATTTAGCTCCACGCTTGTCCTAATTCGCAGCCGTCGGCCCGCGCCATTCAAGGGCGAGGTCGTCCTGGGTCAAGGTGTCGTGCGGCGCCTCGCTCGATGCCGTATCGCCTTCGCCGGCCAGCGCGATCGCGCCGGTGTGGTCGGGAGCCTTCTTCTCATTCTTCTCATTCTTGTCGTTGGGGATCTGCTCCTTCTTGTCGTTGATGATCTGGTAGATCTTGCGCGCGCCGTCCTGCGCCCGCTGGCCGATGATCGTCGCAGCCTGTCCGCCGACCTCGCAGGCCGCCGGCTGGCGTTTGCAGAACTGGCTCATGTCGGAGACGGCCGCGGTCGCAGCCTGGACCGCGTCGGCGGCGCCGATCTGCGGCAGCTTCTCCGATTCCGGCGTCTTGTCCCGCGGCAGGAGCACCAGCACCAGCCCGAGCCAGAATGTGATGCGAAGCAGAAAGCGCATCTTGCGACCTGTATGTTAGATCCCGCCGCGGCGATCCCCGCAGGCGTCGGACCTAGCAACTCTCGATAAATCGCAAGTAATTGCCTTGAGCTTAATTTGCGGAAAATTTACGCAAAAATCTTCGCAAGCCGCGGTCTCGTAAATTTTTGGTTGACGTTCCGCGCCCGCGATTCCGCCTCCCGCATATCCACCAATTCGAAACCATGAGGGACAACGCGAAACCCTGTGTTCACCATCCCCACGGAAGACGTCGTCAAATCGTCTAAAATGCCACGCGATGACACCGTGTCCGGCGAAGGACCGCGCCGCCTTAGCACTCGTTTAAGATCGCTCTGACACGGTGGCTCCACGACAAGGAGGCGTTCCGGCGCGTCTTTTGACGAATGAGCCGAAGCGCGAGACCCGTGACAGTTTTGAGTATCATCCGCGATTGTCTCGATGCGCTGCTGCATCCCTCCGCGCGTTACGATGCGCTGACGCGAGCGCGCCATCGTGCCTTCATGGCGCCGCGGCTGCTCGGCAGCCTGGCTGCCTTCGCCGCATTTCCCGTCTATCTCGCCATGCGCGGCGCGCCGAGCGCGATCGAGGTCGCCGCCTTCGCGTGGCTGATCGCGCCGATTCTCTTGTCGTGGTTCCTGTCGCGCACCGGCCGCTATGAAGGCGCGCATGTGCTGTCGTCGCTGGCGCTCGCCGGCCTGGTCATGGCGATCGCGGGCACGACCGGCGGCATCGAATCATTCGCCGCGATCTGGCTGGTCGTGGTTCCCCTCGAGGCCGCGCTGTCGGCCTCGCGCCGCGTCGCTGCCTTCGCCTCCGTGCTTGCGCTCTCTTGCGCCGGGATCCTGATCCTCATCAGCCAGCTCGGCTGGCTGCCGTCCGCAGACGCCAGCGCCGCAGAACGCGGCGTGCTGATGGCGTTCGGCGTCGCCTCGGCGACGCTCTATGCCGCGGGTCTTGCCTTCGGCGCGGAGTCGCTCGCGCGCACCAGCGTCGCGCTGCTGTCGCGCGAGGAGGAGCGCTATCGCCTGCTGGCGCGCAACATGAGCGACGTGATCTCGCGGCATCAGCGCAACGGCGCGGTGCAGTTCATCTCGCCGGCGGTGGAAGCCATGCTCGGCATGCCCGTCGCGCAACTGCTCGGCCATGGCCTGTTCGACCGCGTCCATGTCGCCGATCGCCCGGCCTATCTCACCGCTTTGTCGGATGCCGCGCGCGGCGAGGTGCGCAGCGTCGAATTCCGGTTGCGCCGCGAGCCGATCGATTCGGAGCGCGACCAGGTCAATTTCATTTGGGTCGAAATGCGATGCCGGCCGCTCGACCAGGATCTGGGACGAGACGTTACCGAGGAGGCCGAAGTCGTCGGCGTGATGCGCGACATCACCGACCGCAAGCTTGGGGAACAGGCGCTCGATCAGGCCCGCAGCGCAGCCGAGGCCGCCGATGCCGCCAAGACGCGCTTCCTCGCCACCATGAGCCACGAGCTGCGCACGCCGCTCAACGCCATCATCGGCTTCTCCGAGATGATCGCGCAGGAGCAGACCCTGATGCTGGGTGCAGCCCAGCGCAAGGAATACGCCCAACTCATCAACGATTCCGGCCAGCATCTGTTGTCGGTCGTTAACGGCATCCTCGATATGTCCAAGATGGAATCGGGCAATTTCGAGATTGCGTCGGAGCCGTTCGCGCCTCGCGCCTCGCTGCTGCATTGCTGCAATCTGCTCGCGCTGAAGGCGCGGGAGAACGGCATCGATCTGATCACCGATGCGCCGCAGGACTTGCCGATGATGACCGGCGACCCGCGCGCCTTCAAGCAGATCGTGCTCAATCTCGTCGCCAACGCCATCAAGTTCACCGAGCGCGGCGGCCAGGTCACCGTCGCCGCCGCGGTGTCGGGCTCGCAGCTCACGCTGTGCATCAGCGACACCGGCGTCGGCATCGCGCCTGACGATCTCAAGCGCGTCGGCGCGCCGTTCTTCCAGGCGGGCAAGACCTATCAGCGCCGTCACGAAGGCACGGGCCTCGGACTTTCGATCGTGAAGAGTCTCGTGGCATTGCATCTCGGCGAATTGACGGTACAAAGCAGGCTCGGCGAGGGCACTGCCGTCACCGTCAAGCTGCCGCTCGTCTACGCGCCGCCGCAGGCCAGGACGTCCGACAGAAGGGCGTCCGAGAGCAAGATCGCGACCTTGATGCCGGTGTCGCGCCAGGAACTGCAAGACCAACTTAAAGACCAACATCACGACCAACTTCACGAACTTCAGGACCAACCCGCTCTGGTGAAGAAAAGTGCCTAAGAAGTCTGCAAAGGATGGAGCCGTTCCGCGCCGTCGTGGCGCCAAGGCCGCGGTCGTCGACATCGAGACCGAGCGCAATCTCGTGCTGCGCGTTCTGCTGCACAGCCCCAAGGATACGCTGGCCGGCCTCGTCGCGGTCGCCGCCATCAGCGCCATCGTTGCAAATGCGCTGTTCCTCCAGACCGGCCGGCACCCGGCGCCGATGTTCGGCACCGTGATCAATCTTCCTGCGCCATCATCCGCCGCGCTGTCGAACCCGATGCCGCGCCCGCGTCCCGTCGGCGCCGACATGTCGCCGCTCGAGCCGAAGGCGACGGAGTTTCGTGCCGAGCCGAAGCCCGCCGAGAGGGCGCCGGAGAAGCCGGTCGAGGCGCCCGCATCGGCGCCGCGCTCAAGCGATCCTCTGACCAATCTGGTCAAGGCAACGACTTCGACGCCGCCCTCCGTCGCCATCGCGCGTCCGCCAGCACCTGTTCCGGTGCAGCAGAGCCCGGCCGCGCGGCGCATCGCGGGCGTGCAGCGCGCGCTGTCCGAATACGGCTATGGGAATTTGAAGGTCACGGGCGCGATGAGCGGCGAGACTCAGGCCGCGATCCAGAAGTTCGAGCGCGAGCACAAGATGCAGGTCACCGGGCTGGTGTCTGATCGCCTGCTGCGCGAGCTCGGGGCCGCGATCGGCCATCCCGTCGAATAGTTTTCACACTTGCGTGGAGGCTGGTGCTGATCCCGGCACTGGCCTATCGTGCGCTTCATGCGTTTGAAATCAAACATCTGGGTCTCAGCCTATTTGCGCCGGTGCCAGACCGAGGGCGTATTCGGCGCGGTGCGCCGTCGCGGCGCCGAGGAGGCGGGCGCGGTGTTCGTGAAGGTATCGCTGCTCGACGGCAATGCGATGCTCTACGTGCCGGCGCCGCAGACCGTCTATGAGGACGGACGGCCGATCGATCGCTTCTTCGTGCCGGCCGGCCCGCAGCCGATGCCGGAGCAGGCCATCGAGGAGCGCCTGACCAAGGAAATCCGCTTCGATCCCGACGCCTGGATCGTTGAGACCGAAGACCGCGCGGGGCGGCACTTTCTCGAGCTGGCGAAAATCTGACTAGAGCGTTTTCAAGCGAAGTGGAGGCCGGCCCCGTTCCGATTCCATCGGAACGGAAATGGCCTCTAGCGGTCTGATCCCCCGGTGCTCGTCCGCACCGTTGGGCTTGAGCCGGGCTGCACGCCCGGCCGCGTCTGGCTTGCGCCTGCGCGCGCGCGCTGGCGTTCGCCGTCATGCAGCGACGACTGGTATTTTGCGCGCGTGACTGCGAGCGCGGAGTCGCGCCAGGCCGCCAGCATCACCAGCGCGGCGCGGTCGCTGAGGCGGTCGTAGAGCCGGGACAGCCGGTACACGTTGTTCACCGACGTGCCGATCTCCGGCTTGAAGAACAGCAGAATGCGCTGGAAGTTCGGGCTCGGCATGTCGAGCGCGCGGGCGGCGACCGCAAGCGCTTCGCCGCCGGGATCGTCGACGATTTGGGCCG
Organism: Bradyrhizobium sp. AS23.2; assembly: GCF_001908185.1. Lineage (GTDB taxonomy): Bacteria > Pseudomonadota > Alphaproteobacteria > Rhizobiales > Xanthobacteraceae > Bradyrhizobium. The sequence continues at coordinate 59,188 of NZ_LGHM01000125.1, read as the reverse complement.
CGACGCGCGAGGGCAGGATCAGGCTGTCGCCGAGCTCGAGGGTGAAATTCTCGACATCATTGGCGATCGCCGCCATCTCGAGGATCTGGATCGCGCGCTCGGCGCGCACGGTCGGAATGCGCGGCGCGGCCTTGAGCGGGGTCTGCGCCAGATTGTGCAGGATCAGCGCGCGCTCGGATGCGCCGGCGCGGAAGAACATGTCGTGGATCTCTGCCGCGTCCTTCGGCTGCATCGCCATGTTCGAGGCCATGCGCAGCTCGGCGTCGGTCGGCGTGCGGACCGGCGAGGGGGCGGGGGACGGGGCGGGGATTTCGCGTGCGAGCGGAACCCGGCGGCCTTCCTGGGCGGCCGAGAGCCCGAGCTTCTGCATGATCGGGGCGGGCGTCGAGGGATAGATCGCAAGCCGCGCCTTGACGACGGCGCGCGTCGCATCGTCGACCTGGTCGATCAGCCGTGTCGCAAGCTCGACGAACTGGCGCTGTTCATCCTCGCTGTGGCTGCTCGCCTGGACATAGAGGTCGGTCAGCACGCGCAAGAGCGTCGGACGGATGTCGACGCCTTCGCGACGGGAGAGGGTCATCAGCCCGTCGAATCCGGGAAACAGCGACTTGGTCATGGAGAGATACGCGACCTGGAAAACATACTCGCAGCGAACGTATCGCAGGTTCTTTTAAAGGCTCGTTAAGGAAAACGAGGCGTGAAGCCGACCGATGCTTTTGAGGTGTTTCGTGCCGCAACGGACGCGGGTGGACCGCCCGTGCGGTTACGGGCAGGACGGCACGTTTACATCTCGTTAACCATGAACTGATCTTAATGACTGCATGTTGCATGAGCGCGTTTGGTCGCGCGGCAATTGATAGAGAGCTGACATGGGGACCATCATCGAATTTCCGGCCGGTCGCCGGGCAGGCTCGTCCGGGGATGCCGCACCGCGCACGGAAACGGGAACGGTTCTGATCCTCCCCGTGATCCGCATCGAGCGCCAGACCGACGAAACCAGTGGCGATCGTGGGCCGGAGCAGGGCACAGCGCCGGGGCGCCGTCGTCGGCGTCGCTGATATCCGGCTTCGTGCCATGCCGGAAACCACCCGCCAGATCCGACCTGTCGTATCGGCCGTCCTGCTCGCGCTGCTAAGCGCGGCGCTGAGCGTAGTTCTTGGCGCCTGCAGCGGCGGCGATTTCGGCCGCACCCGCGCCGACATGCGCAGCGACGACATGCATCGCTGGCTGGGCGCTGAAGTCACCTCCAGCGTTGGTCTGCAAGCGTCGCAGTTCCAGCTCACCGACGAGGAGCGCCAGCTTCGCGACCTCGCTTATCCCATGATCGAGCCGCCGCTGTCGCGGCCGGCCTGGAAGAGCGTGTTCGGCGACTACAAGCCGTTGCCCTCGCCCTGGCGGCAGAAGATCGTGTTCGACCGCACCATGTACGGACGCACGCTGATCGACGAGCCGCACCGCTCGCATTCCTCGCGCTATGCGCAGCTGATCGAGGACGTGCGCAACGACATCACGCGTTTCGAGTCGTTCTTCGCCTCCGCGATTCGCGTCATCGACCTCGACAGAAAGCGCAATGCCAGCATGGCGCGCGTCTCCGATCTGTCGCCGAGGGAGAGGGACGACGCGGTCGCGCGTATGCAGGAGAACTCGCTGATCGTTCAGTGGGTGCAGCAATGCCTGGAGCAGCGCGTCTCGTCCTACCGCTGGGCGCTCGAGCGGCTGGTGATCCAGGCGCCCGACGGCATGGCCGCCGATGCCGACCGCCTGATCGGGGAGCTCGCCGCCCAGACCGCCAACCCGCCGGTCGCGGCACAGCCGCCCTATGGCCGCGCGGTCGTCGTGAAGGGCTGATCTGCGAAATCTGTTATTTCCGCGCCGACATGGAGCGATCCAGAAACTCAAACAGCCTGCGCCGGGAGTCGTCGGTCAGATCCTGACGAAAATGATACTCGACCTGATGACCGCGGACGTCGATCTTGCTGAAGCCGTCGAGCTGCTGGCAATCCCAGCAATGTGTCGCGCCGGGATAGAGATGCCATTCCACGGGGATGCCGCTTCGCTTGAGAGCATCGAACTTGTCGATGCATTCCGATGCGGGCGTCTCGGTGTCCGCATCGCCCATCAGCACCAGAAGGGGTCGTGAGATGTCCGGATTGACCAGGTCGAACGGCGGCCGCTCTTTCGGTGTGATGCGGAAGCAGCCGGGATAGAAACTCGCGACCGCCGCAAACCCCGACTCGAACTTCAACGCGCCGACATAGTGGGAGCTTGCGGTGAGCAGTCCCACCATCGCGCCCCAGGAAAAGCCGACGAAGGCGACGCGCTTGCTGTCGACATAGCTTTGTTTGCGAAGATGTTCTGCGGCTTGCAGCGCATCCCTGGCGCCGCGAAAGAAATTAACGCCGTTTCTCGGACCGAAGCACACGCTCTTGACGTTCCGTGGTCCGAGGCTGTCGACGAGCAGTACGACGTAGCCGCGTGAGACGGCGGCGCGCGCCCAGGCCGCAACGGCCGCATTCAGCCCGGCACATTGGTGCATGAGTACGATCGCTGGAAACGGGCCGGCCCCGACCGGCTTGAGCAGGGCCATCCGCGGAGAGGTGAGCTCGTCGACGGTCTCTGGTGTGTCGGGAAGAGCCAGATCCTCTGCGACAGTTGCTCCGCGGAAAATGGCCTCGGTATTCCAGGGCACAGCTTCTGGTTGTGGTTTATCCAGGGCATTTGCTATGCTGGCATCCAGCCCCGCCACCAATGCGGCGAGCAGCGCGATTAGCGTGCGCACGAACCGTCGGGGCCCGGGGAAGTCGTCGCCGCCGTCGCTAACTCTTTTGCGCATATCCCGCGACCGCATTGATTGGCGCTTGTCCTCCCAAGCCATAAGGATAGGATTATTTCGTTTCTTCAAGTCATTTTACCCAAAGGTCCTTCAAGATGAGCTTAGACGCCACGAATCCGTTTAAGAGCCGTCTGGACTTCACCCTGCCGCCGAAATTGCTGGCCCTCGCCGTTCTGCTGGGATCGACCGGTTCAGCCGCCGCGCTGACCAAGGAGGCGGCGATCGAGAACTGCCGGATGACCGTCGGAAAACCCATCGTGCAGGCCTGCATGCGTGCCGGCGGGGGACCCGCGGGAGGAGCCAATCTCGAAGCCTGCCGCGCCAAGGCCTCGCCCCAGGTAAAGGCGTGCGTGCTTGCCGCGCTCAGCGCCGCGAACGGCCGCGCGAACGTTGCGGTCGAACTTCCGAAGGAGGTGGCGCCCAAGCTGGATCCGGGCGCTGCGCTGCCGAAGGATTTCATCGCGCCGCCGCGCAGCATCTCCGACATCACGGCGATCCTCGACGGCGAGAAGCCTGATGAGAAGATGATCGCGGAACTGAAGTCGGACGCCGATGCCGCCCCGACGGGGAAGGAGTCCCGCGAGGATCTCGCGCAATTCTATTTCGATCGCGCCAATGCGCGCTCGCAGCTCGGCCGGCTCGCCGAGTCCATCGCCGATGCCAACAAGGCCGTGGAGGTGGGACGCGGCGCCGTGAGCCCGAACATGATGGGGCGGATGATGCAGCTCCAGTCGCAGCAATATGCTCTTGCCGGTGATCCCAAGCGTGCGCTCGAGGTCATGCAGAGACTCTTGCGCGAGTCGGTCGGCGTGCCCGGCGCGAAGGGATATCAGTTCAACGCCAATCGCACAGTTGCGGCCATTCTCATCCAGATGGGTGACATCGCCCAGGCCGAGGCCTATCTGCGCCGGAGCCTGACCGCGATCCAGGAGGCGCGCACCAGCGGACTTCCGGGGTGGCGCGCCTCCTATGCCAGGTTCGGCCAGACCTGGGAGGGCGAGATCGAGATTTCCCGTGGCCGGCTTTTTGAGGCGAGAGGCCAGTTCGCCGAGGCCGAGGCCGCCTATCGCACGGCGGAGGTGCGCAAGCGCGCCGGCAACAAGGGCGTATTGGAGTCGGACAATCCGCCCGCGGAAACCGTTCTGCGGCAGGTGGTCGACGGCACGATTTTGAATCAGGCGCGCATGAAAGCGAGGCAGGGTCGTCTCGCCGAAGCCGAGGTCGACGCGCGCCGGGCGCTGTTGTCGCGCTTGAAGGACACCGGCAAGTACAATCCTGTGACGCCGCGTTTCGTGATGGGATTGGCCGGCATTCTGGTCGACCAGGGCCGTTACGACGAAGCCGAGCAACTGGGCCGCGTCGCGCTCGAGATCAACAAGACGGTCGGCGTGCCGGACGACTCGCAATCGACGGTGCAGATGTTGTCCGCGCTCGCCGGCATTCTGAATCTGCAGCGCAAGAATGCCGAGGCCAACGAGATGTTCACAAAGATCGACAAGGCGATCGCCAATTGGGAGCCGCAGCGACGTCAGGTCATCGAGCTCAACCCAGCACGCATCCTCGCGCTCTATAATTCCGGCCAATTGGACGCCGGCATCGCCGCCGCTGAGCAGCTGGTCAAGAAGCAGATCGGACGGGTCGGCGAAAATCACTTCGATGCCGCGTCGGCGCGCGGCACGCTGGCGGTCGGTCTGATGCGCGCAAGGCGCGACGCCGATGCCATCCGGGAATTCAAGGCCGCCATCCCGATCATGATGGCGAACGCCAATGAGAACGCCGACGACGAGAACACCACCGTGGTGGCCGCGCGCAGCCAGCGGCTGCAAACGATCGTCGAGAGCTATCTGTTGCTGCTCGCGCGGGCCGAGGGGACCGGCAGCGGCGTCGGCGAGGAGACTTTCAGTCTGGCTGATGCCATCCGGGGCCGTTCCGTGCAGCAGGCACTGGCTGCCTCGAGCGCGCGCGCGGCGGCCAAGGATCCCGCGCTCGCCGAGATCGTGCGCAAGGAGCAGGATCTGACCAAGCAGGTCAACGCCCAGCTCGGCACGCTCAACAACGTCCTCGCCATTCCCTCGGCGCAACGCGACGAGAAGGGGGTTCAACAGATCCAGGCATCGATCGCGGCCTTGCGCGGGGAGCGCGACAAGGCACGCCAGGAGATCAAGCAGAAATTCCCGACCTACGCCGACCTCGTCTCGCCCAAGCCGCCCAGCGTTGCGGAGATCCGGGCGACGCTTTCCGACAACGAGGCCATGCTGTCCTTCTATTTCGGCCAGAACGGCAGCTTCGTCTGGGCCGTGCCCAAGTCGGGCCCGGTGGCGTTCGCCGCCGTCAAGGCGAAGATCGGCGACATCGAGACCAAGATCCGCAAGCTGCGTGAAGCGCTGGAGCCGCAGGCTGCGATGATCTCGGACATTCCGCCGTTCGATCTCAAGCTCGGCTACGAGCTCTATGAGCTGCTGCTGAAGCCGGTCGAGAGCGGATGGAAGCCGGCCAGGAATCTCATCGTTGTGACCAATGGCGCGCTCGGCCTGTTGCCGCTTTCGCTGTGGCCGACGGCACCGGCCGAGGTGGCCGCGGACGAGGATCCGCTCTTCATCGGTTATCGCAACGTGCCATGGCTCGCGCGAACCCATGCGGTGTCGACGGTGCCCTCGGCGGCGGCGCTACGCACGCTGCGGCAGCTGCCGCCGGGCAAGTCCGGCCGCAGTGACCTCGTGGCCTTCGGCGATCCCTATTTCAACAGGGATCAGCAGGCTGAGGCAGAAGGGGGCGGGGAGAAGGTTCAGGTCGCCGACGCCGGCGGTAACACGACGCGCGGCGGGCCGCTGAAGCGGCGCAACAGTCCGAAGCTCGAAGGTGTCGACAGCGCCGAGATCGGTCTGTTGCCCCGGCTTCCTGACACTGCGGACGAGTTGAAATCGATCGCGCTGGCGCTGCAAGCGGATCCTTCGAAGGTGCTGTTCCTCGGCAAGAGCGCGACCGAGAGCGCGGTCAAGACCATGAACCTCTCCGGCTTCAGGATCCTGGCCTTCGCGACCCACGGTCTCGTCCCCGGTGAGCTCAACGGACTGACGCAGCCGGCGCTCGCTCTGTCGTCCCCGGCGGTGACGGGCGAGGGCGGCGACGGCCTCCTGACCATGGAGGAGATTCTCAGCCTCAAGCTCGATGCGGACTGGGTCATCCTGTCCGCCTGCAACACCGGCGCGGGCGCGGGCGCCGGCGCCGAGGCGGCCTCCGGCCTTGGCCGTGCATTCTTCTACGCCGGAACGCGCGCCTTGCTGGTGACGAACTGGTCGGTGCATTCGCAATCGGCGCGGCAGCTGGTAACTGATCTGTTCAAGCGGCAGGCGGACGATCCAAAACTGTCGCGCAGCGAAGCGCTGCGGCAGGCGATGATGGCCCTTGTGGATGGTTCCGGCTATCTCAACAGCGAAGGCAAGACCGAGTTTGCCTATGCGCATCCGCTGTTCTGGGCGCCGTACACGATCATCGGTGACGGCGGCGTGCGTTGAAAATCGGGTGAAGGGAGGGGGTACGGAAAATGAAGCGGACTATCTTGCTGGGCCTCGTTGTGGTCGGTCTGTTGTGCTCGGGACCGTCGCGCGCCACGCAATTGATCACGGAAGAGGAAGCCCAGCTGCCGCCGCCGAAGGGCGCGATCGCGGCGGACCGGCGCGGGATCATGCGCGGCCCGAAGGTGGAGTTCATCTCGCCCGGCGATTCTGTCGGCTCGCCTCTGCGTCTTCAATTGAAATTCGAGTCGTTCGGTGGGGCCAAGATCGATCCAGGGTCGGTCAAGGTGATCTTCCTCCGCACGCCGAACGTCGATTTGACTCCGCGGGTCAAGCCGTTCGTCCAGGCCGACGGCATCAACATGCAGGATGCCGAACTGCCGCCGGGCGAATACACGGTCCGCGTCGACATCAAGGACAGTGACGGCCGGCCGGGCACCACCATCTTCACCCTGAAGGTCGCGCCCAAATGAGGTGTCTGTGAAGTGAGGTGTCCTTACTGCCAATCCGAGAACGCCGGGGATGCGCTGGTTTGCGCGTCCTGTGGGCGAGACATTGCCGTTCCCGCAACGCTGATCGCGGAACGGGACGATCTCCTGCGCAAGCGGGAGGAGTTGCGTGAGGAGCTGAGGCAAGCCAGGGACGAGGTCGAGGCCATCATGCGGCGCAGGAAGTCGCACTAGCGATGGAGTGCCCGTTCTGCGCCGAGACGATCAAGGACGAGGCCATCGCGTGCAAGCACTGCTCGCGCGATCTGCGCGTCGTGCGGCCGACGCTGCTCGAGATCGAGGACATCGTCGCCGATCTCGACAGGCTCAGGCGTGATCTCGACCGGGTCAACATCCGGCTCGAGCGATACAAGAATCCGTCGAGCTATTTTGGAACGCATGCGGTTCTCTATGTGGTGATCCCGTCGGTGCTTCTGACGGTCGCGCATGTCCTCGTGACCATCACCTTCAACCTCTCTCCGATTCCGCTCAGGATCGCGTCGATCGTCATCCCGCTGCTGTTCGGGCTCCTGGCATATCCCCTGCACAGGGTCTCGGCGCTGGGCGCGTTCGTGCTGGCGTTTCTGGCTGCGAGCGTCAGCATCCTGGCGATGCTGACGGTCACCGGCATCCATGATCGAGTTCCGATCCTGCCGACGGTGTGGGTCGAATGGCGCGAAGTGTTCGAATACGGAGTGAGCATCCTGCTCGCCTTCGTTTCCGGAAACATTCTGGGCGTCGTGATCTTCCAGGTCTTGCCGCGCGTGCTGAGCCAGGGAGGCAAGCCGAACGCCTTCGCCTTCAGGGTGGCGCGGCTGCTAGGGCAGCATGTTGGCGAGGAACACCTTCGCCGCCGCGCCCGCTTGATTCAGGATCTGATGCAGACTGTCGGCCCGCTGGCCGGCGTTGCCGCGACGGCTGTCGGTTCCATCTACGCGGGCCTGAAGGGCCTGCTTGGATAGCTCGTTGTCAGGCCGTGAACCCATTAATCCGGACTGGTCGGCGGATGTTCGCCCAGGTGCTGGCGCCTATCGTCTGCGGCGACGGCGCAATGTATGGATCTTGTTTCAATCTTTGAATCGGTTCGTCCCTTCAGCAGGAGCATCAAACATGCATGATCGGACGAGGCGCGATGCGCGCCTGGCGTGGATTGACCGTATCGTCCTTGCGACAGTCTGTGCGATTGCTTTGGCCGTGGGGCAGCCATCTGTGCCGGCTTTTGCGCAGGCCCAGTGGAAGATGGCTACAGAATATCCAGAGAGCAACATCTCCGGGGTTGGGCTGGCGACATTTGGAAGACTCCTGTCGTCGAGCACACAGGGGTCTGTCACGACGTCGAACGCCTTCGACAATCAGTTGAAAATTAGCTCGGGTGAAATGCTCCGAGCAGCGCAGGAACATCGTATCGATGGGGGCGATGCGTTCGCCGGACCGCTGGAGTCGTCCGACCCGATCTTCGGCCTGTCTTCGCTGCCATTTGTCGTCCAATCGGTCGATATAGCGAAAGTGGTGGCTGCGAGAGCCCGCCCGCTTTATGAGCGCGCGCTCGCAGCGCGGGGCCTGAAACTTCTTTACATAACCGTTTGGCCTGCGACCGGAATTTGGTCCGACCAGCCGATCAAAACCCTGGATGACCTGCGGACGCTCGCGGTGAGAACCTATGACAGCACCTCGGCTGATGTGATGCGCTCGGCGGGTGCGACGGCGGAATATCTTCCGTTCAACGAGGCTATTGCTAAGGTCAAGGAGCACAAATTGAATGCGATCCTGACTTCCGGGGATGGCGGAGCTGGCCGGAAGCTTTGGGACGACCTGCACCACTTTACGCCAATAAACTACGCCATTCCGATCTCGATAGCATTCGTCCGCCGGGACAGCTTCGACGCGCTATCCAAGGAGACGCAAAACAAGGTTGAAGTGGCTGCCGCCGAGACGGAAAAAAGCCAGATCGAGCTATTAGCCAATCGTACCGTCGAGAACTACCAGCGGATGCGCGCCAACGGGGTGAGCATCGACGAGCCTGCGCCGCCCGCTGTCATTGCCGCCCTCAAGAAAGCCGGAAGCGGTCCTATCGCTGCTTGGCAGACGAAAGTTGGCCCTGAGGCTGTTGCCATTCTGGATTGGGCGAATCAGCAATAGTGGTTCAGTTTTGCCGATTGAAAGCTTTGGCTCGAGCGTCCGAACCGGCACGTCGCGAGCCCAAGGCGGCTGTGCGCAAGGGGCGTCTGTCACGAACGCTTGAGTGGAATCAAGGACTGTTTTTGGCGCCGGAATATGCTACTCAGGCAGCGCTCCGGCCCCGAGAGGTAAGTCAATATCGATGCGGCTCGTCCGTACCATCCTGGCACTCGCAATCGCCATATCCTTGGCGATGCTGCCGGTTGGCGCGTCCGCAGCTAGCCTCGCAATGTCGTCGGATGACATGCAGACGACCATGCACATGAGCGGCGATGCCGATATGTCGATGGACGATTGCTGTGCGGACGACATGAAGGGGACGGGCTCCCACACTGGCGGTTACAAATGCGGGATGGGCTTCTGCTGCGTCGGCGGGACCATCGCGCTCGATGACGTCAGGCCCATTGCCTTCGCGTTTCTCGCCGCTGCCGCGAGCAAGATCGTCATTCCCGCGGATCAGGTCGTCTCCTTCCGCGGCGGCAGTCCTCCCTTCCGACCTCCTCGAATCTGATCTCGCAAGCCTGAGACGCGAGCGGCACGACTGCTCGCGACGACGACTGACGTGCGCGCTCCATGCGCCACGGCCGAGATCAATTCATGAGGACTGGACAATGCTTTCCAAATTCAGCGCCGCGGCTCTCGCCGCCACCCTTTCGCTTGCCGCGTCGGCCGCCATCGCGGGCGCCGGCGACTACGCCTTCGAGGCGGTCAATCCGCAGATGAAGAAGGGCGACGACGTCACGCTCTCCGTTCGCTTGACCAACAAGCAAACCGGCAAGCCGGTGGCGGACGCAGTCATCTTCAAGACCCGCGTCGACATGGCCCCGGATGGGATGGCCGAGATGGAATCGGCGGTCGCGCCGCTGCCCTCCAAGGAGCCGGGCGTGTACGCCTTCAGGACGGACCTGCCGATGGCCGGCCGCTACCAGATGACGCTGTCAGTGAAGGTGCAGGGCGAACCGGAGACCGTCACCGGCAACGTGATCGTCACGGCGATCAAGTGAGTGTTCGGGCGCCGCCCGACGGCGCCCGATATTCCTCCCTTCCATTCACACGGACGCGCGCTCCCGGGCGCGCAGATACACGCCATGAAAACGCTGCGTCTCCTGACGGCTCTTGCGCTGGGCGGCGGCCTGGCCCTGGGCGGCTACTGGTCTTCAAACGGTGCGCGCCGGCCGGCTGATCTGGAGGTCATCCCGGCTGCTGCGGCGGCGGACCGAACTCCGCTCTACTACCGCGATCCAAGCGGCGCGCCGCTCTGGTCCACGGGTCCGAAGAAGGACGACCGCGGGTGGGACTACCTGCCGGTCTACGACGATGACCAGGCGATGCCGGCGGAAACGAAGCCGCAGCAGCAGGCGGCTACCGCGCGAAAAATCCTCTACTACCGCAATCCCATGGGCCTGCCCGACACCTCGCCCGTGCCAAAGAAGGATTCGATGGGGATGAACTACGTCTCCGTCTATGAAGGCGACGACACCGACGACGGTGTGGTGAAGCTTTCGCCCGGCAAGATCCAGCGCACGGGCGTGAAGTCCGAGCGCGCCGAGCGGCGATCGATTCGGGTCCTGGTGAAGGCGCCCGGTACGATTCAACTGGACGAGCGACGCGTGTCGGTGATCGCGATGCGCGCCGAAAGCTTTGTCCAGAAGGTCGCGGACGTGACCACCGGCGCGCGCGTGATGGCCGGCCAGCCGCTGATGGAAATCTACAGTTCGGCAGTCGCTTCCGCGGCGGCGGAATATCTCGCAACGATCACCTCCAAAACGGTCGGCGGAGTCGAGATGTACGGCCGCGGCTCGCGGCAGCGGCTGGTCAATCTCGACGTTCCCGAGCCTGTCATCGCGGAGATGGAAAAGACGCGCAGCGCGCCCGTCACCATGCGCTGGTCGGCGCCGCGCGACGGGATCGTTCTTGAGCGCAACGCGATCGAAGGCATGCGGGCCAATCCCGGCGATGTGCTGTTCCGCATCGCCGACACCTCGGTCGTTTGGGCGCTGGTTGACGTGGCCGAGCGCGACCTCGGCAACATCGCGGTCGGGCAGTCGGTGGCGGTGCGCGCGCGGAGCTTTCCCGGCCGAACCTTCACCGGGAAGATCGCCATCGTTTATCCGCAGGTGAACCGCGATACAAGGACGGTTCGCGTCCGGATCGAACTCGCCAATCCGGACGCGGTGCTGCTGCCGGACATGTATGTCGACGCCGACATTGACACGGCCGATGCCGGACTCGTCCTCGCGGTGCCCGACAGTTCGGTGCTCGACACCGGCAGCCGGCAGGCCGTCCTCGTCGACAAGGGGGAAGGGCGCTTCGAACCGCGGGAGGTCAAGCTCGGCCGGCGCGGCGGCGGCTACATCGAGGTGCGCGATGGACTTGCCGATGGCGAGGCGGTGGTCACCTCCGCCAACTTCCTGATCGATGCGGAAAGCAACCTGAAGGCGGCGTTGAAGGGCTTCGCTGAGGCGGCGCCTCGATCTACCGACGCCGGCCCCGGCCATGCGATGGGAGATCACAAATGATCGCACGCGTCATCGCCTGGTCGGCGCGCAATCTGCTGCTCGTGCTATTCGGCACCGGCTTTGCTGCTGCTGCCGGCCTCTATGCGCTGGTTCATCTTCCGCTGGATGCGATCCCCGACCTCTCGGATACGCAGGTCATCGTCTACACCGAGTATCCCGGCCAGGCGCCGCAGGTGATCGAGGATCAGGTCACCTATCCGCTGACGACGGCGATGCTGACCGTGCCGAAATCGAAGGTCGTGCGCGGCTTCTCCTTCTTTGGCGTGTCGTTCGTCTACGTGATCTTCGAGGACGGCACCGACATCTACTGGGCGCGCTCGCGCGTCTTGGAGTTTCTCAACGGCGCGTCGTCCAGGCTTCCCGCCGGCGTCACCCCGACCATCGGCCCCGACGCGACCGGTGTCGGCTGGGTCTACCAGTACGCCGTCATGTCCAGGGAATTGAACCTGGCGGACACCCGCACGATCCAGGACTGGAACCTGAAGTTCGCGCTGGCCAAGGCCGAAGGCGTCGCCGAGGTCGCCAGCATCGGCGGCTTCGTCAAGCAGTACAACGTGGTCCTCGACCCGCAGCGGATGCGCGATCGCGGCATCAGCATGCAGAAGATCCGGGAGGCGATCCGCGCCAGCAACGCCGACGTCGGCGGGCGTACCGTCGAGCTCTCCGAGTTCGAATACGTCATCCGCGGCAAGGGCTACATAAAGAGCATCAACGATCTCGGCAACATCGTCCTGAAGACGAGCAACGGCACGCCGGTATTGCTGCGGGACGTCGCGAGCGTCGAGCTCGGGCCGGACGAGCGGAGGGGTATCGCTGAGCTGAATGGCGAGGGCGAGGTCGCAAGCGGCATCGTGCTGCAGCGGTTCGACGTCAACGCGCTCGACGTCATCGAAAACGTCAAGAAGCGGTTCAAGGAGATCGCGAGCAGCCTGCCGAAGTCGGTCGAGATCGTACCGGTTTACGACCGCTCGAATCTGATCTACGCGGCCATCGATACCCTCAAGCATACTTTGTTCGAGGAGAGCGTCGTCGTCGGGCTCGTCTGCATCGTGTTCCTGCTGCACGTCCGCAGCGCGCTCGTCGCGATCCTGATGTTGCCGGTCGGCGTGCTGATGGCGTTCGGCGCCATGAAGCTGCTCGGGCTGGGATCGAACATCATGAGCCTCGGCGGCATCGCGATCGCAATCGGCGCCATGGTGGATGCCGCGATCGTCATGATCGAGAACGCGCACAAGCGCCTCGAGCGGGCCAGGCCCGATCAGTCGCGCGTGCAGATCCTGATCGACGCCGCGTCCGAGGTCGGCCCAGCGCTGTTCTTCAGCCTGCTGATCATCACCGTGTCGTTCATGCCGATCTTCACGCTGGAATCGCAGGAGGGGAGGCTGTTCAGCCCGCTGGCGTTCACGAAGACCTTCTCGATGGCCGCAGCGGCACTTCTGTCCGTAACCCTGGTGCCAGCGCTGATGGTGATCTTCGTCCGCGGCAGGATCGTCCCGGAGAGCAGGAACGTCGTCAACCGTTTCCTGATCTGGATCTACCGTCCCGTGATCAAGCGCGTGCTCCGCGCCAAGACGCTGGTGGTCCTGGCATCGCTCGTCGTGCTTGCGGTGACAGTTTGGCCGGCGCGGCAGCTCGGCACCGAGTTCATGCCGACCTTGAACGAGGGGACGTTGCTCTACATGCCGACGACGCTGCCCGGCATTTCGGTCACCAAGGCGGCCGAGCTCATGCAGACGCAGGATCGGATCATCAAGTCGTTCCCGGAGGTTGCTTCCGTCTACGGCAAGGCGGGACGAGCCGCGACTGCGACCGACCCCGCCCCGACGGAGATGTTTGAAACTGTCGTCAGCCTGAAGCCTGGGGAGCAGTGGCGCCCGGGCGTCACCGTCGACAGTCTCATCGCAGAGATGGACCGGGCGCTGCAGTTTCCGGGCGTCTCCAACGCCTGGACCATGCCGATCAAGGCGCGCATCGACATGCTGTCCACCGGCATCCGCACGCCGGTCGGCGTCAAGGTCATGGGCACGGATCTCGTCGAGATCGACCGGCTCGCGAAGCAGGTCGAGCGCGTCATCAAGACCGTCCCTGGCACCTCGTCGGCCTACGCGGAGCGCGGCATCGGCGGGTACTATCTCGAGATCGTGCCGGACCGCGAGGCGCTCGCCCGTTACGGCATCCTGATGCAGGACGTTCAGGATACCATCGCGGCTGCCCTCGGCGGTCAGACGGTCACGACGACAGTGGAAGGCCGGCAGCGGTTCACGGTGAACATGCGCTATCCGCGTGACCTCAGAGACAATCCCAAGGCCATCGCCAGCGACATCCTGGTGCCGATGCCGGCGGGAGGCGCCGTGCCCCTCGGCGAGGTCGCCAAGATCGAGCCGGCGCGGGGGCCGACGTCCATCCGGACGGAGAACGGCCAGCTTGCGACCTACGTCTACGTCGACATCCGGGATCGCGACATCGGAAGCTACGTCGCCGATGCGCAACGCGCCGTGGCGGAGAGCATCCAGTTTCCCGCCGGCACCTACGTCGTCTGGAGCGGCCAGTACGAATATCTGCAGCGAGCCGCCGCCCGCCTGAAGATCGTGGTGCCCGTGACGCTCACGATCATCTTCCTGCTGCTGTACCTGAACTTCAGGACGATGACCGAGACCCTGATCGTGATGCTGTCGCTGCCGTTCGCGTTGGTCGGCGGCATCTGGATGATGTGGTGGCTCGGCTTCAACCTGTCTGTCGCCGTCGCCGTCGGCTTCATCGCACTCGCCGGCGTCGCGGCCGAGACGGGCGTCGTGATGCTGATCTATCTCGATCACGCATTGGCCGAGATGAGGGCCAGGCGCGACGTCGAAGGGAAGCCTCTCACGCGCCGCGATCTCCACGATGCGATCATGGTGGGCGCGGTCGAGCGCGTGCGGCCCAAGATGATGACGGTGGTCGCCATCATGGGGGGGACTGCTGCCGATCATGTGGAGTACCGGGGCCGGATCGGAGATCATGCAGCGCATTGCAGTGCCGATGATCGGCGGCATGATGTCATCGACGCTGCTGACGCTCATCGTGATTCCTGCGATTTTCGGACTGGTCAAGGAGCGCAGGCTTCCCCGCGACGGTGAGGAGGCCGGCGAAATATCGAACCGTGCCTCGTCAGACGTGCCCGAGGCAGCTTGAATTAGAGCATGCTGCGAGAGAGTAGGAGAGTTACGCCGTCAGGGACTTGGCGGAACCTGATTTTCCCCATAGTGTCCAACAGAATCGGATGTGTGAGAGTATGTCCTGGAGGCTGACCAGAGCGAAAAGGAAATGGGTGGGGCGTTTGGTCGCTCTGCTCTATCTTTTTTGCGTGCTTGCGCCGGGCGCTGCGCTGGCGCTCGGCTCCGGTCCGGCTCCATGCTTCGACGATCTGCCGGCGGCCATGGTACATGCGCACGACGCGGCTGCTTCGGCCGATCATTCCCATGCCGGTACATCGCAGCACCACGATCATCTATCCGACGCGTCGAATGCCGGCGGTCACGGCCACGGCAAGAGCGGGCCCGGACCATGCTGCGCGATGCTCTGCGTACCCGCGATCCCGACCAACATTCTGTCGGTCGTGACGCCGGTCCAGCACGTTTCCATCTGCTCGGTCGAGGCAGACCGGAGCCTGCGCGGCGAAGCGCCGGCGCGCCTTTATCGTCCCCCCCATCGCCTGATCTCGAAGTCATTAGCCGGTGCGTAGCGCGCGGTTGCGCGTGTGCGCGCTTTTGACCATCGACAGATCGGGGAAGACCCATGTTTTCGCGATTTTCAGCGAGTTGCTCCGCCATTGGGGCGACGCGCGATCGGCATCGCATATCCGTACTCACCGTCGTAGTCGCGATCGGCGCCGCCGCGCTGGCCGGTTGCCAGCCGATGACGTCCCGCCTGGCCGGCGTCGACCCGGCTGATCCTTCGGTGCCGGTGCGTGGCGTCGCCTACAGTTCGGCGACCGCCCCGTATACCAGCACGCGGCCTTCAGCACCGGCGCCCTGGAAGGCACGGAACGACGCCGTAGCGCCCGGCGCGAAGGACGAAGGCGGCGCACGATGACGGTAGCTCGTTCAAAGCCCGTATTCGGCATGTTGGTCCTGCTGTCCACCACGCTTCTGTCCGGATGCGCATCGTTCCCTCCAGACAGCGGGTTCTCGGCGGTGTCGGAGGTGACGGCCGCAAAGGAGGCCAAGGAGACCGCCTTCGTGCGGTCCGCGGACGAGGCCGAGCGCGCGGAAGCGATCGTCCGGCGGCTGCTCGCCCGCGCGCTCAACGCGGACGACGCGGTGCAGGTGGCGTTCCTTAACAACAAGGGGCTGCAAGCGGCCTACAACGAATTGGCGTTGGCCGAAGCCGACATGGTCGAGCAGAGCCTGCCGCCGAATCCGACGTTCTCGGTGTCCCGGATCGCGGGCAATGGCGCGAGCGAGATCGAGCGGCAGGTCGTCGGAGATATTCTCGCGCTCGCGGCGCTGCCACTGCGCAGCGATATCGCGCGCGAGCGCTTCAGGCAGGCCCAGCTCAGGGCGGCGTTGGCGACGCTGCGCGTCGCTGCCGACGTCCGCCGCGCGTACTTCAAGGCGGTCGCCGCCAACGAGATGTCGGCCTTGCTAACCGACGCTAAGGCCACCGCGGAATCGATTGCGACACTCGCGAAGAGGCTCGGCGAGACCGGATCCCTGAACAAGCTCGACCAGGCCCGCGAGCAGGTCTTTTACGCCGAGACGACGACGGATCTGGCGACCGCGAGGCAAGAGGCTTCCAGTTCGCGCGAGCGGTTGACGCGCCTCCTGGGTCTGTGGGGCGGGGGCCTCGCATTCCGGATTCCAGACAAGCTGCCAGCGTTGCCGAAGAAGCCGCGGGCGCTGCCGTCAGTCGAGGTCGATGCGATCGCGCACCGGATCGACCTGCAGATCGCGCGGATGGAAGTCGTAGCGCTTGCCGAGGCGCTCGATCTCACCACCGCGACGCGATTCGTTACGCTGCTCGACGTCGCCGGCATCGATCGTCGCACGAAGGATCCGGAGAGCCCGTCGTTCCGCGAGCGCGGCTTCGACGTTCAGTTTCAGATCCCGATCTGGGACGGCGGCGAGGTCCGCGTGCGGCAGTCGGCTGCAATCTACGACCAGGCGTTCAATCGTCTGACCGAGAAGGCCGTCAACGTCCGTTCGGAAGCGCGCGACGCCTACCGCACCTATCGATCGGCCTACGATATCGCCAGCCACTACCAGCGCGAGGTTCTGCCGCTGCGAAAGATCATCGCGGAGGAGATGCAGCTTCGCTTCAGCGCCATGCAGGACGACGTCTTCGCGCTGCTCGTCGAGGTCCGGCAGCGCATTGCCTCTCAGCGCGCGGCCATCGACGCTAACCGGGACTTCTTCCTCGCCCAGGCTGAGCTTCGCAACGCCGTGAACGGCGGCGGCGAATCCGGATTGACCTTGGTCGCCCAGGCGGCCGGCGGCGCCAATTGAACGGAGGTGTTTCGATGTTTTCACGCAGAAACTTCCTTGGAGCTGCGGCTCTGGTCGGCGCAAGCGCGGTTTCCGGCCGCGTTCGGGCGGCGTCGATTCCCGAGGCGCCCACGATGGACAAGACGGCGTCCCAGCCCCCGCTACATCCAACGAGCGGCGCGGACTACAGGCCCGTCGTCACGCTGAACGGGTGGTCGCTGCCCTGGCGCATGAACGGCGACTGGAAGGAATTCCATCTCGTCGCCGAACCGGTGTTGCGCGAGTTCGCGCCGGGCATGACGGCGCATCTGTGGGGCTACAATGGTCAGTCGCCCGGTCCGACCATCGAGGCGGTTGAGGGCGAGAAGGTCCGAATCTTCGTCACCAATAAGCTGCCGGAGCATACGACCGTGCACTGGCACGGAATGATCCTGCCGAACGGCATGGATGGGGTCGGCGGCCTCAACCAACCCCACATCAAGCCCGGCAAGACCTTCGTGTATGAATTCGAGCTGAAGAAGAGCGGGACCTTCATGTACCACCCGCACTCCGACGAGATGGTGCAAATGGCGATGGGCATGATGGGCATGTTCATCGTGCACCCGCGCGACCTGTCGTTCCGGCCCGTCGACCGCGACTTCGTCTTCGTCTTGAGCAGCTATCTCATCGATCCCGGCACCTACCTGCCGAAGGTCAACGAGATGACCGACTTCAACATGTGGACGTTCAACAGCCGCGTGTTCCCCGGAATCGATTCGATGCCTGTGCGGCTTGGCGACAAGGTCCGCGTGCGGGTCGGCAACCTCACGATGACGAACCATCCGATCCACCTGCACGGGCACAGCTTCGCGGTGACCTGCACCGACGGCGGGTGGGTGCCAGAAAGCGCGCAGTGGCCGGAGGTGACAATCGACGTGCCCGTGGGCGCCATCCGCGCCTTCGACGTCGTCGCGGACAATCCAGGCGACTGGGCGTTCCACTGCCACAAGTCCCATCACACCATGAACGCGATGGGGCACGACATGCGCAACTTGATCGGCGTGTCGAAGAAGGACCTCGCCAAGGCGGTAGGCAAGCTCGCGCCCGACGCAATGGTGATGGGGGCGACCGGCGGAGCGATGGGCGAGATGGAGATGCCCGCGCCCGACAACACGTTGCCGATGATGACCGGCACCGGTCAGTTCGGCCCGATCGAGATGGGCGGCATGTTCACCGTTATGAAGATTCGGGAAGGCATGGCGCGCGACGATTACGGCGATCCCGGTCCCTACAACTACCCGGCCGGAACTGTCGCCTACGAGGTCGAGGCACCGGCGGCCGAACCGCGGCGACGCGAAACCCCGTCGACCAAACCACCCACGAAGGAAAAGAGCGGATCGATGAAAGAGATGTGAAACGCCGATAGCGAGGACAAGCCAGCATCAACGACGAAAGGAAATATTCATGAGAATCCAACCGCTCGCGAGAACGATCACTGCCGCAATCGCCTTGACCGCTACGGCCGCGATGGCCGGTGGCCAGCACGGCGATCACGCGCACGACGAGTCGTTCGCCACTGGCGAAACCGGCGGCGCGAAGAAGCCGGCGCGAATCGTGCAGGTCACGATGACCGAGACCGACGGCAAGATGGTCTTCGTGCCGAGCAAGGTCGAGGTCAGAAAGAACGAGCAGATCCAGTTCATGCTGCGCAACAGCGGCGAGCTGGACCACGAATTCGTGTTGGGGACGGCCGAGGAGAACGTCAAGCACGCCGAGGCCATGAAGAAGAACCCCGACATGGAGCATGACGATCCGAACGCGAAGCGACTTGTGCCGAAGGCGACTGGCGACATCGTCTGGAAGTTCAGCAAGGCGGGAACGTTCGAGTTTTCCTGCCTCATCCCCGGTCATCGAGAAGCGGGAATGATCGGCACCGTCGTCGTCCGATAATGCACGTAAAATCGAAAGGAAAGAACATGAAGAACAGACTTGCAATCGTGGCGCTCAGTGTCTCGCTGATCGCTTCCACCACTGCATCCGCACAGGAGGCGATGGTGAACGGCGAGGTCAAGAAGGTCGACGAGAGCGCCGGCAAGATTACGCTGAAGCACGGACCCATCAAGAGCCTCGACATGGACGAGGACGGCATGACGATGGTCTTCCGTGTCAAGGATTCGGCGATGCTCAAGCAGGTGAAGGCCGGAGACAAGGTCAAGTTCACCGCGGAGCGGGGTAGCGAAGGGATCACTTTGACGAAGATCGAGAAGAGCAAGTGACCCCTTGGAATTTCGGACGACAACATCGAGAGGAACTGATGAAGAGATTTGCGACGATCGGACTGGCTGTGGCTCTGGCGGCGATGTGGACGCCAGCTCGGGCGCACGATCACCACCACGGCCACGAATCCTACTCGGCGGGAGAGCCCGGCGATCCGGCGAAGCCGTCCCGCACCATCGAGATCGAGATGAGCGAGATGAATTACGAACCCTTCGAGATCGAGGTGAATCTCGGCGAGCAGATCCGCTTCGTGCTGCACAACGCCGGTACGGAAGACCATGAATTCCTTCTGGCCACGACCAAGGACAACCTGAACCACGCCGCGATGATGAAGAAGCATCCACACATGGCACACGACGAGCCTAACGGCGCGCGCGTCGCTCCCAGGAAGACTGCGGAGATCGTGTGGAAGTTCACCAAGCCCGGAACCTTCGAATATTCCTGCCTGATCCCGGATCACCGGGAGTACGGGATGACGGGCCACGTGACGGTGAAGTGAAGGAGAGCGGATGATGAGTGAGAGAGCGCACCTTTGCGATCACCCGCCGTTCGCTTGTGACGCTGGTGGCTGCAGCGGTCTTTGCCAGGCCTGCCGCTGCGGCGGCTGCCGAAGTGGAGGAGACCAGCGATCTCAATGCAGTCCGGACCCGCCTCGGGATTCCTTGAAGTTGGCGCTCAGCCGAGCGTCCCGAAGTCCGTTACCGGGGTGATCCAGTAGACGAGGTTCGTTCCGGCAAATGATGTTCGCGACCGCTCGAGCAGGCTATCGGCCGCGGCCCTTGGCAGCACGACCCGAACCAGCACCTGGTCTGCGTGTCCCTTCACGCGCTCGGCGGCCGTGTGCAGATGGACCGCAGCGCCGTGCCCGGCGACGTCGGACGCCGTGAAGCCGGGGACGAGGTCGGCCTGCTCGCTGAGGAAGTCGAACAGCTCGTCGCGAAACTGATGCGCCGCAATCAGGGTGAGACAGACCGGCTCGCTCGTCATTTCGCGGCCTTTGCGGCGCCGCCGAACCGGCGATACAGGATCGGAAGCAGGATCAGGGTCAGGAGCGTCGACGACAGCAAGCCTCCAATCACCACGATGGCGAGCGGGCGCTGGATCTCCGATCCCGGCCCGGTGGCAAACAACAGCGGGATCAGCCCGAGTGCGGTGATGCTGGCGGTCATCAGGACCGGCCGCAGCCGTCGCCTCGCGCCATCGACGACGATGCGGTCCTCGGCGAGGCCGTGGGCGCGGAGCTGGTTGAAATAGGAGACCAGCACGACACCGTTGAGGACCGCGATGCCGAGCAGCGCAATGAAGCCGACCGACGCTGGCACCGACAGATATTCACCCGTCGAGACCAGCGCAAAGACGCCGCCGATCAGGGCGAAGGGAATGTTGACGAGCACCAGGAGCGCCTGGCGCACGGAGCCGAAGGTGGTGAAGAGCAGCACGAAGATGAGGCCGATCGCGACGGGGACGACGACCGACAGGCGCGCGGCGGCGCGCTGCTGGTTCTCGAACTGGCCGCCCCAGGTGAGGCGATAGCCCTTCGGCAAGGGGAGCTCAGCTGCGACTTTCGCTTGCGCCGCCTGCACGAAGCCGACCATGTCGCGGCCCCGGACGTTGGCGCGGACGACGCTCATGCGGTTGCCGTCCTCACGGTCGATCTTGACGGGGCCGTCGACCCGCTGGATGCGGGCGACCTGCGACAGCGCGACGTGCTGCCCGGACGACAGTGTCAGCGGCAGGCTCGCAAGCAGCGTCGGCGCCTCGCGCGTCGTCTCGCTGCCGCGGACCAGGATCGGCGTGCGGCGGCCGTCCTCAAGCGCCGTGCCGATAGTGCGGCCTTCGATCTGGGTACGCAGCGCGTTGGCGATGGCATCGACCGTCAGGCCGAGACGGCCGGCTTCCATCCGGTTCACCGCGACCGTGTAATATTGGGCGCCCTCGTTCAAGGTCGTGTAGACGTCCTCGGCGCCGTCGATGCTGGAGAGAATGGCGGAGAGCTTCGCCGCAATCTCGTTGAGCTGGCTCATGTCGGTGCCGAAGATCTTGACCGCGACGTCGCCGCGCACGCCGCTGATCATCTCCTGCACGCGCATGTCGATCGGCTGGGTGAAGCTCAGCGACAGGCCGGGAAACTCGGACAGCACCTCGCGCAGCCGTTGCAGGAGCTCCTCGCGGTCGCGAGTTTTCCTCTCCCCGACCGGCTTGAGCACCAGGAAGGTATCGGTCTGGTTGGGTCCCATGGGATCGAGGCCGAGTTCGTCCGAGCCGGTTCGCGCGACGATGCCGGCGACGTCGGGCACCTTCATCAACGCTGCCTGCAGCCTCGCATTGATGGCAAGGGATTCGTCAAGGTTGACGGAGGGCAGGGTCTCCACGCTCACGATGACATCGCCTTCATCCATGGTCGGCATGAAGGTCTTGCCAAGCCGCGTATAGGCATAGCCCGCCGCGATCAGCGCGATCAGCGCGGCGGCGATGACCTTGCGTTCGTTCCGCAGGGACCAGTCCAGCGCCGGCGCATAGACGCGCAGCGCGACGCGGATCAGCCAGGGATCGCCGTGACCCGCCGATTTGAGCAGGAAGGAGGTTGCGACCGGAATGACGGTCAGCGCCAGCAGCAGCGATCCCGCAAGCGCAAAGATGATGGCCAGCGCCACGGGAATGAAGAGCTTGCCTTCCAGCCCCTGCAGGGTCAGCAGCGGAACGAAGACGATGATGATGATCAACACCCCGGAGGCGACCGGCTGCAGCACCTCGCAGACGGAGCGAAAGACGACGTGGATCAGTGGTGCTCCCTTACCCGGCTCGTGCCGGCCGAGATTGCCGACGATGTTCTCGACCACGACCACGAGCGCGTCGATCAGCATGCCGATGGCGATGGCGAGCCCACCGAGGCTCATCAGGTTGGCGGACATTCCGACCGCGCGCATGACGAGAAGCGCAATGACGATCGCGAGCGGCAGACTCAGCGCGATCACCAGGGAGGCGCGCCAGTTGCCGAGGAACAGCAGCAAGAGGATCACGACGAGCACGGTAGCTTCGCCGAGCGCGCGCACCACGGTCCCGACGGCACGTCCGACCAGCCGGCTGCGATCATAGAACACGTTGATCGAGACGCTCGCCGGCAGCGACGGCTTCAGCTCCTCGAGACGCGCGCGGACGTCGCCGACGATCTGCCCGGCATTGGCGCCGCGCAGGCCGAGCACAAGGCCCTGGACCGTTTCGCCGCGACCGTCGGTCGTGACGGCGCCGTAGCGAGTTAATGCGCCGATCTGGACGCGGGCGACGTCTTTGACCCGGATCGGGACACCGTCGCGAGTGTCGACGACAATTGCGCGGATATCATCGATGGTCCGGATGCTGCCCTCGATGCGCACCAGCGCGCTGTCCTCGCCCTGGTTCACGCGTCCGGCGCCGTCATTGCGGCTGTTTGCCTCGATGGCGCGGCGAAACATCTCGGAGGAGATGCCGCGCGCGGAAAGCGCGTCATTGAGCGGTACGATCTCGAAGGCGCGCACGTAGCCGCCGAGCGCGTTCACGTCGGCAACGCCGGGTACGGTGCGTAGCGCCGGGCGGATCACCCAATCGAGCAGAGTGCGCCGCTCGGCGAGCGAGAGTTCGGGGCTATCGATGGTGAACATGAACATTTCGCCGAGCGGGCTGGTAATCGGCGCAAGACCGCCGCTGACCCCGTCGGGAAAATCGCGCGCGATGTTGGAAAGGCGTTCGGAGACCTGATTGCGAGCCCAGTAGATGTCGGTGCCGTCCTCGAAGTCGACGGTGACGTCGGCGAGCGCATATTTGGTTGTCGAGCGAAGGATCTTCTTGTTGGGCAGCCCGAGCAGCTCCAGTTCGACCGGAACCGTTATGCGCTGCTCGACCTCCTCTGGGGTCAGGCCCGGCGCCTTCATGATGATCTTCACCTGGACCGGAGAGACGTCGGGAAAGGCGTCGATCGGCAGGCTCGGAAGGAGAACCGCGCCAGCGCCGATCAGTAGCAGCACGCCTAAAGCGACGAATAGACGCTGTGATAACGCGAATGCGACGAGACGCTGAAGCATTATTGACCGGCCCCGAGGCGCGAGAGAATGCCCCGAAGCGCCGAGATTCCCCCGATCGCGATCTCGTCCTTGTCGCTGAGAGGCCCGGAGACCACGACGTGATCCTGGTCCTCGGCGAGAAGCGTGACCGGAACCAAACGGAATCCGCCATCAATGGCTACGAAAATCGAACTCTGCTCGCCGCGGCGGATCAGGCCGCTGTAGGGAATCTCCCAAGCGCTTTCGCCCGCCGACAGAAAGCTGATGCGCGCAGCCGTCGTCTGCCCGGCATGGAGCTCGCCGTTGTTCGTGATTTCCGCACGCACTAGAATGGTCTGCGTTGCCGCGTCGGCCGTCTCGGACACCAGGATGACCCGGCCCGGCTCGTCGTAACCCTCGACCTCGACCCTTGCTCCGGCCTTGATCGCGCGGATGCCCGAAGCCGGAATTGCGATCTCGGCCCAGAGCGGCGACAGCCGTGCGAGCTTGACCAAGGGCGCGGCCTGCTCGAGCCGCTGCCCCGGTTGCACCGCGACGTCGACGACCGTTGCCGATTGGGGTGCGCTGACGGTCAAGGTTGCACTGATCGCCGCCTCGTTCGTTAACCGGGCAATGGCGTCATCCGACAGCCCGCTCAGGCGGAGCATCTGGCGGCGTTCGGCGACCACAATGCCGGCCTGACGGGCTTCGGTCTGGCTGGCTTCGAGGACGCGCTGCGGAACTGCCTTGCCCTCGAACAGATCGGCGTTCCGCTTGAGCTGCTGATTGGCCAGAACCTCCTGCGCGATGGCCTGAAGATAATCGCGCTGCAAGGTGACGAAGCTTGGGCTTTGCAAGGTGACGAGCGTCTGGCCCGCATGGATCCGATCGCCACGCGCCACTGCCAGATTGGTGACCATGCCGGCGACCGGCGCGCTGACTACCCACAATTGCGGGGTCGGGATCACGATCTGGGCCGGGTAGGGCAGTGTCTGATCGGTCCGGCTCGAGACCGGATGCGTCACGCGAACACCGAGGTTTTGGGCTTGCGCTGGCGTGAGCTTTACGACTTCTTCCGCGGCGACAGCGCAATGCAGTTCAGCGAGTGATAATGCAAATAGCGTTACACCCAGCGTTCTTCGAAATAGCCGCGTCAACCGATGGAGAAGCTGCATCCTTACCATCACCGAAGATGATCTATCGGCCTAGATAGGCTTGGTGATGTTGAAGGTATTGACCCAAGTCAATTGGTGTTGCGCTGCGTCAATCAGTCATGATCCTCGCCGCCACACCTGTTGATTTGGTCTCGCGGCCGGACTGCCGGATTGAACGCTGGGCGGCGCACGCTTGACTTGGGTCAAAATGGTCACGCTGGCCGGAGCGTATCGTTTCCAAACAAGGATTCGCGAAGTACGCGGAAGAAGTTCCGGGCTTCATTCTCGGTTGAGCCGGATACTCGTCTGGGGTGCGAGCATCGCAATGTTCGTCCGTGATTCCGTCGTTTCTCCGAAGGCGGCGATCGAGCCGGGGGGGCGCTTGAACGTCGGCGTTAGATTGGCAGATGAGACCAGGCAGCGAACGATGCGAACCTATCGCGTTTCGACCACCTCGCCGTCCTCCTTCACGAATCTGCCGATGGGATTGCTCAGAAGATCGATGACCGCCTCCGAGGGCCGGCACAACCGCGTGCCCTTTGGCGTCTCCACGATCGGGCGGTTGATGAGGATGGGATGCGCTAGCATCTGATCGATCAGCTCGTCATCGGACCATTTTGGATCGTCGAGGCCGAGGTCGCGAAAGGGCGTGCCTTTCTCCCGCAGCAGCGCGCGGACGGGGATACCCATGGCCTTGATGAGCTCGACCAGTCTTTCGCGGGAAGGCGGCGTCTTCAGATACTCGATGACAACAGGCTCGACGCCGCTCTGCCGGATCATCGCGAGCGTGTTGCGCGAGGTACCGCAGTCAGGGTTGTGATAGATCGTGAGGGTCATGATCGGGTCTCCGCGACGGTAGCTTAGCCGTGCCCATCGGCACGACTGATAGTAGTTCATATCAACAGCAGGCCAGCGATGGCTCCGCAGAACCTGGCGAGACCGACCGTGCGTGATCACGGCCGTCATCTAATGCATCGGATATTGCGGCGTCTCTGCAGGCCCCGCCGCACACGGTTGCCGGCAGATGGTGCCTCATTGGCTGGTCTCCAAGGCCGTCGGGACTTTGCCGGCGCCCGCTTCGTACCAGCCCCGGGTCGCCTTGACGATGCGGACGACGGACAGCATCACCGGTACTTCGACAAGGACGCCGACCACCGTCGCCAGCGCAGCGCCGGAGTCCAGGCCGAACAAGCTGATCGCGGCGGCGACCGCCAGCTCGAAGAAGTTGCTCGCACCAATGAGTGCGGCTGGAGCGGCGACACACCACGCCACGCCCAACCGTCGGCTCAGCCAGTACGCCAAGCCCGCATTGAAGTAGACTTGGACAAGAATCGGCACGGCGAGAATGGCAATGACGCTCGGCTGCCTGACGATCTGCTCTCCCTGGAAGCCGAAGAGCAGAACCAATGTTGCGAGAAGCGCAACAAGCGAAAGAGGCTGCAGCATTCGCATGACGCGGTCGAAACCGTCGTCGCCCCTTCGCAGCAGCATCTTGCGCCACAACTGTGCGACGATCACCGGGACTACGATGTAGAGCAGAACGGAGAGTAGCAGCGTGTCCCAGGGGACGCTGATCGACGCAACTCCGAGCAGCAACCCCACGAGCGGCGCGAACAGGAAAACCATGATCACATCGTTCAGCGCGACTTGGCTCAGGGTGTAGTGGGGCTCTCCCTCGCACAGGTTGGACCACACGAACACCATCGCGGTGCAGGGCGCGGCCGCGAGTAGAATCAAGCCAGCGATGTAAGACGGGATCTGGCCAGACGGTAGCCACGGTGCGAAGAGGTGACCGATGAAGAAAGAGCCCAGCAGCGCCATCGAGAACGGCTTCACGGCCCAATTGATAAAAAGGGTGACACCGACGCCGCGCCAATGCTCCCGCACCTGGCCCAGTGAGCCGAAATCTATCTTCAGCAACATAGGCACGATCATGAGCCAGATCAGCATCGCTACCGGCAGGTTGACCTTGGCGACCTCAGCGGCTGCGATCGCGCCGAAGAAACTGGGCATGACGTGCCCGAGTGCCACGCCGGCGACAATGCAAAGCGCAACCCACAGAGTGAGGTATCGTTCGAAAATACCCATCGTCATGCCACGTCGTCTCTGCTGGACGTCGCACCTTCGGAGCGGCCGATCTCGCGCAGCCTGGTGCCGAGCGAGAGCTTGTCGATGCTCCTCAGCGGGAGGTTCACGAAGGTATCAATCCGATTTCGCAAATAGCGGAATGCGGTGATGAACGCCGCTTGTTTTTCCAGCTCTGAGCCTTCTACCGCGGCGGGGTCCTCGATGCCCCAGTGCGCAGTCATCGGTTGGCCCGGCCATATCGGACAGGCTTCACCGGCAGCGTTGTCGCAAACAGTGAAGACAAAATCCATCACGGGCGCATCGGCGGAAGCGAACTCCAACCAGCTCTTCGAGCGCATTCCGTCGATAGGGTAATCCGAGGTTTCCAGCGTGCGCAGGGCCAGTGGGTGCACCGTACCTTTCGGTGTGCTCCCTGCCGAGAACGCCTGAAAGCGGCTGGCGCCGTCCTTCCGCAGGATCGACTCTGCGAGAATTGACCTCGCCGAGTTGCCGGTACACAGGAACAAGACGTTAAACTTGTGATCGGACACGGCTTCGCTCCTTTCGCTTTGGAGAGCAGCAGGATTGCAGGCTTTGAACCACAGGCTCGCAAACTTCGGGCCGTCCACCGCAGCAATCGCGCAGGAGGAACACAGCGACATCCCGAAATTCTGCGAGATTGGCGCGATAGACAATCGAACGGCTGCGCCGCTCGGATGTCACCAGACGCGCGCGCGTCAAGATCGACAGATGAGCCGAGAGCGTATTGGGCGGAACTTCCAACAGGCGGGCGAGGTCTCCGGCCGCAAGGCCATCAGGCTCGTGTCTAACCAGCGTCCGGAAGGCCTCCAGACGGGTCGGTTGGGACAGGGCGGCAAGCGCCATGACGGCTTCTTCTGTTTCCATATATCCAGAGTTATGGAATTGTGGGGCGGGCGTCAATCCGAAAACCCACCTCGGGAGTATATTTCGAATATTCTAGAAATACGATTGACAGCTGGCGGGAGAGGGCGCATCCTGTTCCGATCATGAAGATCGACGACGCAGCAGCACGCCTGGAAGCCCTGGGTAACCGGACACGACTGCAGATCTATCGAGCATTGGTCCGGGCTGGGCGCTCGGGCATGCCGGTCGGCCGCCTGCAGGAAAAGCTGAAGATCCCCGCATCGACGCTGTCCCATCACATCAAGACTTTGGTTTCGGTCGGGCTCGTCAGTCAGGTCCGGGAATCCACGAGCCTGGTCTGCCACGCGAACTACGACGCGATGCAGGGGCTGGTCGATTTCCTGGTCGCGGAGTGCTGTGCGGACGAGGTCGGATGCAAGGATGCGCAAACGGCGGCTTGATTTTTTTTGTCGCTATCGTTCGGTGATTCTAGAACGATCGGAGAAGCGGATTGAACGAGAAAACGGTGGCCATCATCGGGGCGGGTCCTGTCGGTCTCGCAGCGGCAGCGCACGTGCTCGAACGCGGCATGTCGCCGATCGTGCTTGAGGCCGGACCGGAAGCGGCAAGCGCAGTTCGTCAGTGGCAGCACGTCCAGCTCTTCTCGCCGTGGGAGTACAACGTCGACAAGGCCGCGCTGCGCCTGCTCGCGCCGACGGGATGGAATTCGCCGGACCCTCAGTCCTATCCAACCGGCGGCGAACTGATCGACCGATATCTCGCTCCGCTCGCAACGCGAACGCCGCTGCGCGAGACGGTCCGGACGTCCAGCCGCGTCACGGCCATCAGCCGCGCCGGCTTCGACAAGGCGAAAACAAAGGGCCGGGAGCAAGCGCCCTTCGAAATCCGGTATCAGAATGGCAAGGGCCCTGAGGTGCTGCGCGCCGATGCCGTGATCGACGTGTCCGGCACGTGGTTCTCTCCCAATCCGGCCGGCAGCAACGGCTTGCCCGCGATCGGTGAACGAGGGCGTGCCGATCGCATCGCCTATGGCATGCCGGATGTGCGGGGCGCCGATCGCGACAGATATGCCGGCAAGATCGTTGCTGTGCTCGGTGCCGGCCATTCCGCGGTGGGCACGCTGATCGATCTCGTGCAGCTCGCCGACGAGGTTCCCGGTACACAGCCCATCTGGCTGTTGCGCGGCGCCGATCCCGCGAAGGCATTTGGCGGCGGCAGCAATGACAAGCTTGCCGCGCGCGGCGAGCTGGGCACGACCTTCGCCGCGCTCGTGGCTGCCGGGAAGATCAGGGTAGAGACTGGATTCGGTGTCACTCACCTCTCGGACTCCGAAGGTCGCCTCAAGATTTCAGCTGGCGCCTGCTGCGGTGCGCGGAGTGTGGTTGCGGATGAGTTGGTCGTCTCGACCGGTTTCCGTCCCGATCTTTCGTTCCTGTCCGAACTGCGGCTTCGGCTCGATCCGGCGATCGAGGCGCCCGTCGCGCTCGCGCCGCTCATCGATCCCAACGAACATAGCTGCGGGACGGTCCGTCCTCACGGCGCTCGCGAACTCGCGCACGACGAGCCGGGATTCTATCTGGCCGGCATGAAATCCTACGGTCGTGCTCCGACCTTCCTGATGATGACCGGATACGAGCAGGTCCGCTCGATCGTTGCCGACATCGCGGGCGACAAGGAGGCCGCGGCACGGGTCGAGCTCGTGCTGCCGGAAACCGGCGTTTGCACGCGCGGTGGAGTCGAGTCAGCCGGCGCCGCGGGATGCTGCGGCGGCCCGGCGAAGGACGAGCCGTCGACCTGCTGTGCTGCCGACGAAACGGCGAGGAAGGCAGGTAGCGCCGGGTGTGGTTGCTCATGAGGCAAGTTACTGCGGGCCAGCCTGCGGGTCCGCTCGCTGTCGTATTTGCGCTCGGCACCGCGCAGACCGTTGCGTGGGCGTCGAGCTACTATCTCCCTGCCATCCTGGCTGCGCCGATTGCGCGCGATCTCGGTCTTGCGCCGACATACGTGTTCGGGGCGCTGTCAGGAGCACTCGTCATCTCCGGGCTGCTTGGCCCACGAGTCGGGCATGCCATCGATACGTTCGGAGGGCGCAGTCTGCTTGCCATCTCGAACCTCGTCTTTGTGGCAGGCCTGCTCCTACTGTCTATGGCCCACGGCGTGGCGGTGCTGATCGCAGCCTGGATATTGCTTGGGATCGGCATGGGCATGGGCCTCTATGAAGCGGCCTTCGCGACGCTGGCCCGCGTCTACGGTACCGATGCGCGAAGAACCATCACCGGCATCACCCTGATCGCCGGTTTCGCCAGCACTCTCGGTTGGCCCCTCACAACCTGGCTCGCTTCGGAATACGGCTGGCGCGTAGCCTGCCAGGTGTGGGCTGCGATCCATATCGGCCTTGCATTGCCACTCAATCTCTCGCTGCCGCGTGCCGCTCCGTTGGACCAGGAGTCCCAACTGAACAGGGGCTCGAGCCAACGATCCGGACGCCAGAGCGAGACCTTCGCAATGGTGCTGCTGGCTTACATGTTTGCGGCAGCAAGCTTCGTCAGCTCGGGAATCTCGGCAATTCTGCCGACCATGCTGGTGGCGTTCGGCGCGACACCGGCGCAGGCTTTGCTCGCGGGAGCGTTGGTTGGACCTGCTCAAGTCGGCGCGCGCCTTCTGGAAGCGGGATGGCTCGGCCGGTTTCATCCGCTTGTTTCGGCGAGGCTGGCCATGCTCATGAATCCAATCGGTGTCGTTGCTCTGGTCGCGGGCGGACCCTTCCTCGCGTCAGCCTTCACGGTACTGTATGGAGCGGGCAACGGCATCATCACCATTGCCCGTGGGACGCTCCCATTGGCGCTCTTTGGGCCGGCAGGATTCGGCAGACGTGTCGGCATGATCTCGCTACCCTCCCGGGCAACAGGTGCCTTCGCGCCGCTTGCACTGGGATTGATGGTGGAACATTTCGGCAGCAACGCGCTGTGGATCAGCGCGCTGGCCTCGATCTCCGCATTCTTCGCGCTTCTGCTGCTTCGTGCGGAACAGACAACATAGGGGGGCACCCGATGGGGGGCATTCGTAGCTTGAGCGGCTGGCCGCTGATTGTGGTCATGTGCATCGGCCAGGTCGGCAATCTGCTGCCGCATGTCACGCTTTCCGCGAATTTGGCGCAGCACCTGATGCCGGAGTGGGGGCTTTCCGCCGCCGAAGGCGGACTGATGGCGAGCGGCTACGCATTCGGCTACATGCTGGCAGTGCCCGTGCTGACGACGTTGACCGACCGCATCGATGCGCGGATCGTGCTCCTGTGCGGCTCTATCGTCAGCGGACTTGCGACCTCAGCGTTTGGCATCTTCGCACAGGGGTTCTGGTCGGGGATGATGATCTGGTCGCTTGCAGGATTGGGGTTTGCTGGCGCCTACATGCCGGGATTGAAGGCGCTGACGGATCGATTGCCTGCGGGTGACACCTCGCGGGCGGTGACGCTGTACACGTCGAGCTTCTCGGTAGGCGTCGGCCTGTCGTTCCTGGTCGCGCAAGTCGTCGCCGATCGCTGGGGGTGGCGGGCCGCTTTCTATGTAACGGGCATCGGTCCCATCGCGATGGTGATCGCGTGTCTTCTGATCGAGGGCCGTCGCCCCACTCCGAAAGCAGGGCACCTGTTGAACTTCGGGCCTGTCTTCGACAACCGCGAGGCTCTCGGCTACATCTTCGGTTACGGCGCTCACTGCTTCGAGCTCTACGGCATCCGCACCTGGCTGGTGGGATTCTGGACCTTTGTCGTTGCACATCAAGGCGCGCCGTCCTGGTTGACGCCTGTGCTGATGAGCTTCTGCTTCGCGGTGATCTCGATGCCGGCGAGCATCCTCGGCAACGAGGCCGCGCTGAAATTCGGACGACATCGGGCAATCACGATTGTGATGATTGCTTCGGCCTGCGTCGCGATTGTCATCGGCCTTAACGCAACGGCCCCTGCATGGGTGCTCGCGCTGCTGCTGATGGTCTATGGCCTCACGGTGCCGGCCGATTCCGGCGCGTTGACTGCCGGCATGTCCGCTGCGGCCGTCTCCGAGCATCGTGGTGCAACTCTGGCCCTGCACTCCACCGTTGGCTTCGCCCTCTCAACGATTGGTGCCGTGGGTACGGGCGCCGCGCTCGACATCGCGGGCGGACCGCAGAGCGCGAACGGCTGGCTGCTGGTGTTCATCGTTCTCGCGGCCGGGATCCTGCTGGGACCGTTGGCGCTGCTGTGGGCGCGCGGGATCCGGGCGCAGGCGCGTCTGTCGGGCATCAATCCAAAGTGAGACAAGTGCTCTGGCATGAAAAAACCGCGACGGATTGCTCCATGCGGGTGTTGCGGATCTTCGATGATGCCATTCTGCCAGTGTTTTGCCCGACGTGTCAAAATTGAGCAGAGCATCAGGCCATACGAGCGGGGCGTCCGACCGAAGAGCGCGCGGATCGATAACCTCCCGTCACACCTCGTAGCGGCAGATCGGGGGCAGATCCGGGAGCCGTCGATCGTTTATGCGGTGAGGTAGCGATCGCAGTCACGCGCTTCTCCCGCGGTGACCAGCGGCGGTCGGGAATATATTGCGAAGATGATGGGCGAGGCGCGTTTGTCATCCTCTTCCACGTGCAAAACACATTTCCTCATAATTCCAAACTGAACGGGAACTTAGAGCGGGTGTGCGACATCCCCACGCGGCTTCTTCATATCGCCGATCTGCGAACTGCCGGGACTAAACACCTAGCCCCCTAGTATTCGACGGACGCAGAGGACTCTGATTTCGTTGGTCCGACGTAGTTGCTCAGCGCTTGGGGTAGCAACGGAGCCGAGAGTCTCGTTATCAAAATTCGCTTCAATCTCCGAGGCCATGCAGTTGCAAATTTGCAAGCAAGCGTCTGTTGAAAAACCACCTTGCTGAGTGCAACCGCTTCGGCACGCTAAGAGAAATTGCGGTCGCCAATCTGCAGCCGCGGCGATTGTTATAATATTGATTGCAGCTATCGTCAGAACCAAGAGAAACGCGGGCATCACTTTGCTTCCCTTTTCTGTTTTTGCTGAGGTGCCGCTATTCGACACCACCTTTTTGCCTCTCGCAATATCTGGCTACTTGCGTGGTCTTACCCTCAAGCGGGACCACAAATGTCCGATCAGCGATAGGACTATGGCGGCCACAATGATCGGGAGCCAAATCGACGTGGTTATGATGAACAAGGAAATGATGATTGCACGTCCAAAGACCGATTCGGTGATCGGATTCCTAAGACCGGCGAAATAGGCATAGATAGCAAAAATGGTGGCTGGCACCATCCACGCGCCGACAAGCACCAGTAACAGGTCAATAAGTTGGCTGGCATAATGGTGCATGAGCGCACCTCCTGACAGCGTCGGTGCGAATAGCTGTCACCACTGCGAGAGCTGCGGTGATCGTCGAGGAGAATTTGTCTTTGGTCGCGTTCGCGGGAATTTGCACGCTCGGCGCCACTGTCCCGGCCGGCGCTCAAATTCATGTGAAGCCGCAGCCTTCGATTCACCTGAGCTAGGAACTCTCAACGCGCACTCGTTGAGATGGCCCGGGCAAGGGCTCGTCCAATGCAGTCATAGCCATCGGCGGTGTTGTGCAATCCGTCCCACGTTACAAGCGCGCTTTGCGCAACTCCGGCACTGATCGAGTTTCGCATGAGCGCAAAACGAGAGAATAGCCCGACCCGTTCCTGCTTCGCGACATCCGCGATGATACCCTCCATCGTTGGGTAGCTAGCGGAAGCGAGCACTTGCGGCGCATATTGCAGATCCATCAGCACGACATCGGCAGCCCCTGCCTTGAGTGCCCTTACCCCTTCAAGAACGCTCGTCTTGAGGCCTTGGTCTGGCCGGCCACCCCAGGCGACGTCATTGGTGCCCAATTGCCAGATAACGAGATCAGGTGCGTGGGCGAAAACATCACGCTCGAAGCGTGCGATGTTGTTCGGAATCGTGTCGCCGACTCGACCGCTGTTGATAACGTTGATCTTGGCGTTCGATCTAAGCCTTGAGAGCTCTCGACGCATCACCTCCGGATATGTGGCCGCGGACCTAAGCTGCCAGAGTCCTACTGTCGACGATGATCCGATCGCGACAATCTTTAGCGGCTCACCAGATTTCAAGCGCGCCGCTGTGCGGGGCAATTGCGCGCCCAGCGAGATATCCAAATTTGCCGCAAGGCACCTCTCTCCGGACGATATCTCGTCCTGTGCCTGAGAGGGCGCCGTGCTGGACAATCCGATAATCATGGCAGCACCGATCGACGCTATTGTTCGAGCGGTTCGGGTTACGCATGGCGAAATAAATCGACCCATGCTCCCCCATAACTGGTCGATTCTCTCTTGACAACCCGTGGCAGCAAACGTTTCGTTCGATTGCAGGTCGAATGACGCGTGGGCAGCGAGTAACACGATGAGTCCGCGGACAAAGGCCATGTCCGGAAAGCCTGTGACGAAGCGGCTGGTATTCCACATCGGCGGCTATGATCCAATCACGTCGCAGGTCAGCGCGCGACGACGCTTCGTGCGCGAGATTGCCAGGTTCCAGCGTGCCTGGTCAGTGAAAGCGGTCGTTGACGGTTCGCATGACACCGCCGACCGGGCACGGTGGAACGTGACCACAACCGGCCCCGGTTGGCTCGTCGAAACCGATTACCGTCTGGTCCGATGGCTCGACGTAATTGAGGGCTTCGGGCGTCGAAGCATTGGCTCCCGCATTTTCGTCGGCGTTCTTGCGTTTCTGGATTTCGTTTCGTCCGGCACTCTTTGGCGTTACTTGCTGACCAACTGGCGCTACGCGCTTTTCTTTCTCTATCCATGGGTCACGTTCGGATTGCTCATTGCGGCCGCCTTCTTGATTGGCGTCTTTGCATTCAAAATCACCGGATCGATTCCGATTGCTGCCGGTGGTGGTCTCTTCGGGGGCGCTGCCGTTTTGGCGGGCCCGTGGCGCTGGCTGCACCTGGGCAACTTGTTCGACGATTGGATTTTTTCTCGCGAGTATATTCAACGCGGCAATTCGGAAATCGAGCAGAGGCTGGACAGGTTGGCCGCCGAGCTTGTGGCTGCGGCGAGCAGCTCTGCCGCAGACGAAATTTTGGTCATAGGGCACAGTCTTGGCGCCGTACTTGCGGTTGATCTGCTTGATCGCGCCCTGAAGCTGGAACCTGCGCTCGGTCAGAACAAAGTTCCCGTCACATTCTTGAGCGTTGGATCATCCATACTCAAGATTGGCCTGCACCCGAAGGCAATACGCTTTCGCATGACGGTGGAACGCGTCGCCAAATCGCGCGGGATCTTTTGGGGCGACTATCAGGCCCTCATCGACCCGTTGAACTTTTACAAAAGCCGGCCAATGGCCGAAATGGGCTTGTCGACAGAAAACGAGGCGACCGTCAGGGTCGTTAGGCTTAGTCGAATGCTTGACGACGACATATATCGACGCATCCGCTTCAATTTCTTCCGCGTGCACTGCCAGTTCGTCAGTGGAAATGACAGGCGATCATCGTACGACTACTTCATGCTGACATGCGGACCTGTTTCAGCCAAAGCCCAGACGCTCGCCCCCGATGGCGCCTTGTCAATGATCGCTGACGATGGTGGACTTATCGCGGGCGCGCCGCTGTCGGACAGTGAACTGCTGGGCAGTCCGGTCGTGGCAGCCTAATTTCAGATGACGCCCACTATTTCAAAAGTCATTTTCGTTGCAATGGCGATCGGCTGGTACCTCATACGTCATAAGTACGCGCGGCGTTCCCGCCGTGAGAAGGTTGTGCGGAGCGCTCGCGGCCCCCTGGAAACTGCGCTCCTGCTCATATCTCTTTCCGGACTTGGCCTTGTGCCGCTGGTCTACGTAGCGACAGGAATGCCCCGTTTCGCAGCTTACAGCTTCCACCCCGCGCTGGCTTGGCTGGGGTCTCTGTTTGCGGTTGCGGCCTTGGGCGTGTTTCACCTGACCCACCGTGCACTCGGCCGGAATTGGTCGATCAGCCTCGACGTGCGGGAGAATCATAAACTGGTGACGGAAGGGATTTACCGGAGAGTTCGACACCCGATGTATTCGGCATTTTGGCTGTGGGCTATCGCCCAGGCATTGCTGCTGCCGAATTGGATTGCCGGTTTCGCGGGCCTGGCTGGCTTCGGGATTTTATTCTTTGGCCGCGTCGCACGAGAAGAGCGAATGATGCTGCAGACGTTTGGGGACAACTATAGCGAGTATATGGCGCGGACCGATCGGGTCTTCCCGTGGATATTTTAAAGTAGGTGCCGGCGGGCCTTGATCTGCGGGACCGCAAAATCGACTTGGAACCAAACTGCTCTATTTTCGTGCCATTTTCGCAACATACGGCGAGAAACGACTGTCCGAACTGCCAACTCCTCGGTCTATTCGTTGCCGTTGAGGTGAGCGTCGGGTTATTCCTATGCGTGTCAGGTGAAGTCAAGTCCACTCGAATCATGGTGAGAACGCAATGCTGAGAGTCGTGATCCTTGGTGCCGCTTCTTTGGCTTTCGTAGGAACCGCAGTTGCCGCCGACCTGCCTCGGCCGCAACCGGTCGCTGCCGCCCCCGCACCGGTCGGCAAATACCCCGTCGGCAAATACCCCGTCGGTAAGAGCCCCGTGGGCAAATACCCGGTCGCGGCCCCGGCCCCGTTGGTGACCAAGGGGTGATCTGACTATCCATTCGTACGCCAGCGGCGTTCGTTTGGGGTAGGCGGACTACCTGTGACATCGGATCTTGGATCCAAGGGGATTCGAAGATGGTGGGAATGATTCGGAGGTGTCCGGGTCTGGGCCTTCTTGCAAAGGTCGCCTTGTTGGCGGTCTTCGTGAGCTTGGAGACCGGGATCAGTAGCGCCCAACCCATCGGGTCACACTCCGACCTTCAACAACGGGATGCTCTCCCCAATTCGGCGATGAAGCATGCGGACAGCATGGCCGCTGCTACGCCGAATGCCCCGTCGGCCGCATCAGATGCAAGGCCGACTCGAAGAGCTACTGCCCTCGGCCCCTACTACGTTGATTTTCGTGCCCGCACGGCGGCAACGTATGGTCATGCATTCGTCTGGTACGGGAAGACGAGCGAAAAGCAGGTTGAGGTCGCTGGTCTGGCCCCGGCCGGCGACGAGGTGCCGTACATTTTGGGACACGTCATGTTTGTTCCCTCTGAGACAGGCGCGACCTATGGCGACCTTGACGAGCAATATTTGACGGCCAGCTATCGCGTCTACCTGAATGAGGCCGATGCCAAGAGGGTCTTCGCTTATATCAAGCACCTGCAGGAGACTTCGCCGCTATGGAATGCGGCGACGACCAACTGCACTGCTTTTATCGGCCGCATAGCGACTTTCATGGGCCTCAACGCTCCGTTCCATCTGCTGAAGCCTGAGGAATATGTAAACCGCCTCAGAGAGCTGAACGGGGGACGAAAAACGGTGCAGCTTGAACCCGCTCGAAGCTAGGTTCCTCAGGGTTGAGTTCATCCAGCTTTCCTGATCGGCTGTCTCGCTTGGACAATGGCCCTAACGCCCGGATGCTGCAGTCTGCGGCGCTCGTCCTGGACATCGGGGTCATCGACAGGCAGTCGTTGGCGTGCCTCGAACGGTCGAGCACTGGCGTCAATCGATCAATGCGACTCGCGCAGGCGGCAGGTTGATAGACGCTCCTCAAAATCTGTCTGTAGTTCATCAAGGTTTCGCGCAAGGGCGCGCGGGATTGAAGTTTGCTGCCATCAGGGCGCTGATGGCCGCGGTTTCTGCGCCGTAATCGGGGGACGCTGATGCGGGTCCATATCATTCTTGCCGGCCTGATCCTCTTGCTCGTTGGAAAGGCCAGCGGCACGGTCGTCGATAAAGGGGCCGACGCGCAGAAATCTTGCGGACTTCTCGTTCAGAAATCGTTTCGCGATCAGGACGAAGCCCGGTTCGCCGGCGCGTGCGAGGGAATGATCGAGACTGCGATGCTTTTTGCGCCAAATCTGCCAGCTGGGGTGCGTGCATGCCCCCCCGCGCAAGGCAGTATCTTGGAAAGTGCCAAGGTCCTTCTTCAATACATTGACAGCAATCCGGATCGACTGAACGAACCGGGGATTACCCTTGCTCTCGACGCGTTCAGAGATGCTTGGCCTTGCCATGGGGACGAGGCCGGGGCGCCAGGTGGCCCGAGACCGAAAAAGCGTGCACCGAAAACGCCAAAGCAATGAGGCCTGCGCCGCCTGAGGCAATGAGAACAGCGCTCTCGTGATCTTGGTGCTTCCGTTAGCGGGATTGAACCTATGCTGCTCGATAAATGAGCGCACAGAAAGGGCTTTTGTCGCAGCGGTGAGCATGAAGGGGTACCGGAGGCGTAATCGAGGGAAGCCGGAAACCTTCGGTCAATTCCGCTACGGGGCTCAATGGCCGACATTTCGATAGTGAGCGCTGAGGTTGGCTCAACCCGAGCCGTCCAGATCCAGTCCCAATCTCGTCGGTCCGGTGGCTTGGCTTGTCGTAGAAAGTGATGGCGATCCTTTGGTCATGGCAATCAGACTCCAGAGATGAAAAACCCGCGACGGATTGCTCCGCGCGGGTGTTACGAATTTTCGATGATGTCATTCTGCCAGTGTTTTGCCCGACGTGTCAAAATTGAGCAGAGCATCACGCCATGCAAACGGGTCGTCGGACCGAGAAGCGCGGACCGATAACCTCAAGTCACGCTAAAATTCGCACGCGGTACAGTTTCTCAGCAATCGACCGGCTGCTGCGCCGAACGAATGCTTTCCTCCAACCCGTCCGTAGCTTCGCAGAAAGCACCGGGCACCACCCGGCGAGCCCGCTTCTACTGTGCATGGGGTTGTTTTTCAGTTTTTGTTTCACGCTGCCGAAACGGCAAGCCTCAGCGCCGGCCGCGCGGCGCTTCGGTCTTGGCTGGCGGCTCGGTCTGCGGCGCGCAGGTCGCGGCTGCGAGCGAGGCCTGCGCCTGCTGCATCAGGCCGGGCTCGGCGGCGAGCGCCTTCATCACGATCAGGCCGGTCGTGCTCGGGGAATCGATGATCAGGCGGTCGGCCGCGGTGACCTCCTCGTCCTCGGGCAGGTCTTCGTGCTGCGGCTCTGTCATCAGGTCGAGCTCGATCACCTTCTTGCCGGCCGAGCGGTCGTTGATGGCGTAATAGGCGATCTCGTTGCGGGTGTAGAACGACACCGATGTGTAGGCCTGGCTGACGGGCACCGTCAGCTTGATCGGCCCGCCCGACAGGTCGTAGCGGCAGATCGCGATCGCGAAGGCCGGATCCATGAACGGCATCGGCGAGGTGTTGGGATCGGCGAGGGGGGAGCTGCGTGACGCCGTTGAGCTTGGTCATCGGCGTCAGCCGCGAATAGGCGTCCTGCGTCGCGATCCGCGGCAGCGCCAGCACACTGACGAGATGGACCACGAGGCCCAGCAGCACGCCCGCAACGATGGTGAAGAGGAGCCGGATCATGAGCAGCCCACCGTCTTGATCGTGGGCATCGGTGCATCGCGCTGGGTGCGCGTGGCAACGCCGACCGGCGTGTCGTAGAGGCGCAGCATCAGCGCGTAGCGCTCGATGCCGCCGGTCGGCAGCCAGTTGCCGGAGCGCGAGCGCGAGGCGATGTGGATCTCGAACGTGCCGTCGGATTGCCGCACGATCTCCTGGCTGGTGAAGCCGTAGCGCTGCAGCGTGTTGGCGACGAGGTGGCCGTTGCGGTCATAGAGCGTCAGTGTCCAGAATCGCGCCGGCGGCGTCACGCCGGAGACGACGACATCGCAGCGGCCGTCGAGCGCCTTCTTCTTGTCGTCGGCGGTCGCGGTGAAGGCGACGCCGTCGCCGGTGCCGATCGGCAGCTCGCCGTTGCGCACGATGGTGGCGCGCGAATAGGGATCGACGTCGGCGGTGCCGGTGCGCGGCCGCGCGGTCCAGGCGCCGATGGTGAGCGCGCCGATCTCGGTGCCGCGCGTCGTCGTCATCCACGTCGCGCCGACGCCCACCGCGGTCGCGAGCAGAAGGGCCGTCAATGTGATCAGGATCAGCCGCACGGGATCTTGTCAGTTCTTGCGCGGGGCGGATGCGTTCGCATTCTCTTCCGCATAGTTCTGCGGGAAGGCGAGCGCACTCGTCGACGCGGATGGCTTGGCTGCCCCGGCGTCGTCGGCCGCCGACGACTTGTTCGCGGTCTTGGCCGCGTCATCGAGCATCTTCTCGACGCGCACCAGGATGTCGGCACCGCGCTTGGTCAGCACGGGCGGTGGGCCGGGCTTGGTCTCCAGCACCTTCGGCGCAGCATTGGCCTGCGCGTTGGCGATTTGCTGCGGCGGCAGCTTCTGGCCCATGCCGATGCCGGGAATCTCCCGGACCTCGACGCCCTGATGCGCCGCGACCATGATGTCGTGCCAGGTCTGCGCCGGCAGTGAGCCGCCGGTCATGCGGTTGGTCGGCGAGTAGTCGTCATTGCCGTACCAGACCGCGCAGGTGAAGTTGCCGGTGTAGCCGACGAACCAGGCGTCGCGATAAGCATTCGTGGTGCCGGTCTTGCCTGCGGTCGGAATGCCGTCGAGGGCTGCGCGGCGCGCGGTGCCTTCGCTGACGACGTGGCTCATCATGCCGGCCATGTCGGCGGCGATGTTCGGCGGAATGGCCTGCTTCGGCTTCGGGCCGTCGCGGTCCCAGCGCCAGACCAGATCACCGGCGCCGGTGCGCACCTCCAGCACGGAGTGCGGCGTCACCGACTTGCCGCGGTTGGGGAACGTGGCGTAGGCGACGGCGTGCTCGAGCACGGTGACTTCGTCCGAGCCGATCGGCAACGACGGCGTGTCGGGCAGGGGCGCCTTGAGACCGAAGCGGCGGGCGACCTCGACGATCTTGGCGCGGCCGATCTTGGCCGGGTTCGGCGCCTTCGGCTGTTCCTTCTGGCCGATCGCGATCGACAGCTTGACGGGCACCACGTTGATTGAGCGCGTGATCGCCTGTGTCAGCGTCACCGAGCCGGAATAGGAATGGCCATAGTTCTGCGGGCACCAATTGCCGATGCAGACCGGGCCGTCGACCACGATGGAGTTCGGCGTGAAACCGTTCAGGAGCGCAGTGGTGTAGACATAGGGTTTGAACGACGAGCCGGGCTGGCGATAGGCGTCGGACGCGCGGTTGAACTGGCTTGCGCCGTAGTCGCGGCCGCCGACCATGGCGCGGATGCCGCCGTCGAGATCGGACACGACGGTCGCCGCCTGCGTCGCGTGATAGTCGCGGCCGAACTGGCGGAGTTGGTTCTCGATCGCGTCTTCCGCGGCCTTCTGCACGTTGGTGTCGATCGCAAGGCGTACCACGAAGACTCGCTCGGTGTAGGACTTCGGGAAGGTGTCGACCAGCTTGCGCATCTCGTCGAAGGCGTAGTCGAGATAATAGTTCGGCGAAGCCTCGTCGCGGCGATCGACCGCGAAGGCCGGGTTGCGGCGGGCGCCGAACACCTGGCCCTCGGTCATGAAGCCGGCATCGACGAGGTTGTCGAGCACGACGTTGGCGCGGGCGCGCGCGGCGGGCAGGTTGATGTGCGGGGCGTATTTGGTCGGCGCCTTGAACAGGCCGGCGAGCATCGCCGCTTCCGCCAGCGTCACGTCGCGTGCCGACTTGTTGAAGTAGAAATGCGCCGCGCCGTCGACGCCGAAAGTGCCGCCGCCCATATAGGCGCGGTCGAGATAGAGCTTGAGGATCTCGTTCTTGGTCAGGCGCCATTCCAGCCAGATCGCGAGGAACGCTTCGTTGATCTTGCGCTCGATGGTGCGCTCATTGCTCAGGAACAGGTTCTTGGCGAGCTGCTGGGTGATCGACGAGCCGCCCTGGCGGACGCCGCCTGCCTGCGCGTTGGTGACGAGCGCGCGCGCGGTGCCGGCGATGTCGATGCCGAAATGGTCGTAGAAGCGGCGGTCTTCGGTCGCCAGCGTTGCCTTGATCAGCACGTCCGGAAAGTCTTCCAGCGGGATCGAGTCGTTGTGCTTGATGCCGCGGCTGCCGATCGGGTTGCCGTAGCGGTCGAGGAACGTCACCGCGAGATCGGACTTCTTCAGCCAGTCCTCGTCCGCGGTCTCGCGGAAGGCGGGGATGGCGAGGGTGAGCAGCAGTACCAGGCCACCGAGCCCGAGGGTCGCGGCTTCCGACAGCGGCTCGATGAACACCCAGCGCTTCCACCGCCCGACGTAGAAGCGGTCCATGAAGGTCGAATAGCGCTCATAGAGCTCGCGGATGCCCTTGGCTGAGGAGAACAGCGAGGAGTCGATGCGCGCATCCAGGTCCAGGAAGAAATTCCGGACGCGACTCTTCCAGTTGGATGGTGTGTTCTGGGCCACCTAGAACCCTTGAGGTTCGGTTCGAAAGCGCTCAAGCACCCGGCCGGGGCGGCATCGAGACGTCTTGAGGGATTGTTGCGGCAAACCCAAGGCGCCCGCTTCGCGTCCGAGGGGACTTGCTGTTCTTCTAGCCGAGCGTGGCCTATAAACCAATGGCTACGCTCGCGATTTTGAACAACAGGCCTAATTGAACACCGGTTCATTACGGGCCTTGCGGGGTGTAACTTGCAGCACCATGGCTGCACGCCCTAGATGGCATGAGCCGTAGCTCTTTCGAACCCTGTTGAGGCGCATGACCGCAGCTCCCAAACGACACTCAGGCCAGGAGGGATTCTTCTGGAAAACCAAGACGTTGGAAGAGATGTCTGGGGACGAATGGGAGAGCCTGTGCGACGGCTGCGGCCGCTGCTGCCTGAACAAGCTCGAGGACGAGGATACCGGCCAGATCTATTTCACCCATGTCGGCTGCAAGCTGCTCGATGCCGGGACCTGCGCCTGCAAGGACTATCCGAATCGTTCCGACAAGGTTCCGGACTGCGTTCGCCTGACCCCGGCCAATGTCCGCACCCTGAACTGGTTGCCCCCGAGCTGCGGCTACAAGCTCGTCGCGGAGGGGCGCGACCTCTATTGGTGGCATCCGCTGGTCTCGGGCGATCCCAACACCGTGCATGAGGCCGGCGTCTCCGTGCGCGGCCGGGTCGAGGGCAGCGAGGAGGAGATCCCGGACGAGGATCTCGAGGATCACATCGTGCAATGGCCGGCGGTGCTGCCGAAACGGGCACGCCTGAAACGACGTCCGAAGGACTGACCCGTCGTCCGAACTCGGATCACGTCTTCGGGATGACCCGGCGGCGGGATGCACCCATGCGCCGCGGTGCCTGCCTAGGAAGAACCTTGCTGTCTAGATTGGGCCCATAGAACGAATCCTTCGCGGCGTTGCGCCGCCACACCGCGTCCGATCGAGATGAACAAGTTCGAACGGCAGAGCACTGCCGACGTCCAGGCTTTGCCCGACGATATCGCCGAAGAGCTGTCTCGCCTTCCGTCCGAGGTTTTGAGCGTCGATGACGCTCCCTCGCTCGCGCCGCCGGCACCGCTGTCGCAGGACGAGGTCCGCACCATCGTCATCAGCCTCATGGTGACGATGTTCCTGGCCGCGCTCGACCAGACCATCGTCGCGACCGCGCTGCCGACCATCGGGCGCCAGTTCCACGACGTCTCGAACCTGTCCTGGGTGATCACCGCCTATCTGCTGGCCTCGACCGCGGTTGCGCCGGTGTTCGGGACGCTGAGCGACATCTACGGCCGCAAGGCCATGATCATCACCTCGCTCAGCCTGTTCGTCGCGGGCTCGATCCTGTGCGCGATCGCGCCGAGCATGCCGATGCTGATTCTGGCGCGCGGTCTCCAGGGGCTCGGCGGCGGCGGCATCATGCCGGTGGTGCAGACCGTGATCTCCGACGTCGTTTCACCGCGCGAGCGCGGCCAGTACCAGGCCTATTTCTCCAGCGTCTGGATGGTCGGCGGCATCCTCGGTCCGGTCATCGGCGGCGTGTTCGCCGAGCATTTGCACTGGTCGATGATCTTCTGGATCAATCTGCCGCTTGCGGCCGCCGCAATCACGCTGCTGCTGCCGAAGATGAAGAAGATCCCGGTGTTCCACCGCAGGCGCGAGGTCGATTGGCTCGGCGGCGTCTTGCTGATGGCCTCCGCGGTCGTCTTCATGCTGGTGCTGACCTGGGGCGGTACGCGCTATCCGTGGCTCTCGCCAACCGTTCTGTCGATGATTGGCGCGGCTGTCGCACTTGCGGTCACCTTCGTCTGGCACGCGCGCCGTGCTGACGAGCCGTTCCTGCCGCTGCCGCTGTTGAGGGGATCGGTTGCACCTTTCGCGATGACGGCCGGCGGCTGCGGGCTTGGTGCGATCACGGGCCTCACCGTGCAGCTCCCGCTTTATTACGAGCAGGTCTACCATCTCAGCGCCAGCGAGGCGGGGCTTGCATTGATTCCGCTCGCGGCGGTCTCGACCTGTGGCGCGGCGATTGCCGGCCGCACCATGGCGCGCGCCAAGCACTACAAGCGCGTCGCCATCATCGGCACGTCATGGGCCGCGCTGTGCGGCCTCGGCCTCACGCTCACCACCTTGCCGCTGTGGGGCCTCCTGACGCTGATGGCCGCGTTTGCGCTCGGCCTCGGCACGACGTTCCCGGTCTGCGTGGTCTCGTTGCAGAATTCGGTCGCGCGTCCGCAAGTCGGCACCATCACCGGCGCGATGAACTTCTTCCGCTCACTGATGTCCTCGTTCACGGTTGCGGCGTTCGCGGCGATCCTGTTGATCGCGCTCGGCGCCGACGTTCCGCTCGCCGGCGAGCATCACGCCGCCGGCGCCGTGGCGATTCCCGCAGACGAGATGCGGCATGCGTTCCGCTACGTCTTCGGCGCCGCCACCGCGCTGATGACCACCGCAGCGCTCTGCCTGATCATGATGGAGGAGCGTCCGCTGGCCGGTCCCACCGTCACCCGTCAGGTGGAGATGGCGGAGTAGGGGCTCAGCCCCCGCGATCGTCATACGGGTCCTCGCTGGCATTGCCCGCGGCGGCCTTGCGCGCTGCCGCCCCAAGATGGCTCTTGAGCCGCGCCAGCGCGTCGGCGGACCAATCATGGACATCGGTGACTGCGACCCAGGCATCGACGTAATGCTCGGGTGCATAGACGTGGCCGAAGCCCATCGGCGTGCCGTTCGCGACTGCCATGTCGAGGGCGAGCTGTAGCATCGTGACGATCGGATACCATCGCAGCTCCGGTGACACGTCGGGCCCGCGCGGCGCCGTCATCCAGGCCGGGGCGTGAAAAGCATCCCGGTAATTGAAGAAGGTAATCGCATCACTTGCGTATTGCAGATAGACGACGCGCATCGGGCCCCAGGGCGCATCTGCCGGCACCGTGGCCCCATTCTGGTTCATGAAGCGCACGAAGCGGCCGTCGCGGAATTCCGGCAACCAGGCCGGCGAGCCCGGATTGCGGTTCGCGGTGATCGAGCTCCAGATGCGGCTCGCGAACGGCGGTCCGCTCCAAAGCGCGCCGGCGATCGGATCGCCGATCGTCTCGAACAGCTCCGCGGATTTTTCCGAGTTCATGGCGCCGAGGCTCAACCCATGCAAGTACA
Source organism: Bradyrhizobium sp. AS23.2 (assembly GCF_001908185.1). Lineage (GTDB taxonomy): Bacteria > Pseudomonadota > Alphaproteobacteria > Rhizobiales > Xanthobacteraceae > Bradyrhizobium. Next base: position 14,280 of record NZ_LGHM01000125.1, on the reverse strand, counting down.
GCTTCGGCCGCCGGTCCTTCGGCAGCGTCGTCCAGTAACCGTAGATTTCCGCGAACAACGCGCGCGCCGCTTCGGCTCCGTATTCGGGTTGAAACAGCAGCGACAGTGGACTGTTGAGATAGGAGTACTGGACCGCGACGCTCGCGACATCGCCATGGTGGAGATATTCGACCGTATCCATCGCAGCCGGATCGATCCAGCCGGTACCGGTCGGCGTGATGACGATGAGGTTCGCGCGCTCAAAACCGTGCTGCCGCTTAAGCTCGTCGAGCGCAAGCCTTGCGCGCGCTTGCGCCGTGTCGGCGCCGGCGAGGCCCACATAGACCCGCACGGGATCCTGCGCAGCCTGCCCCGTGAAGGCGTTGATCTCGGCTGCGGTCGGACCTGAGGCAATGAATCGGCGCCCCGTGCGCCCGAGCTCCTTCCACTTCACCAGCGATGCCAGGCTTCCCGTCTTTCCCGGCGCTGTCGGCTGTGGTCGCTCGGGCTCGAACAAGGCGTCGAATTCGCGGAAGGACGAATCGAGCGCGCGAAACGCCGTGCTGATCAGGAGATTGTTGGCAATCGACCAGAAGAGCAGGCCGGCAATCACCACGCCGATGACATTGGCGACCTTTCGCGGAATGACGCGCTTCGTGCACACGGCGACGAACCGCGAGACAAGCACGAACAGCCGCCCCAGCACCAGGAGCATGACGAACGTGATCACGGCGATGGCACAGACCTTGAGTGGATGCGCGGTCTCGACAGGCGCCATCTTCATGACGGCGCGGATCGAGTTCTGCCATTCGGCTGCCCGCCACAGATAGATGATGACGACGATCAAGCAGCCGGCCGCGACAAGCGCATTGGCGCTCGATCTCAGGCGCGCCGAGGGTTCAGGCAGCTCGAGATAATGCCACAGCCAGCGCCAAAGGTTTCCAGCGAGGTAGCCGATCGCAAAGCAGGCGCCGGCGAGGGCGCCTTGCGTGAGATAGCTCCGCGGGATCAGCGTCGGCGTCAGCGCGGCCGCGAAGAACAGGGCGCCCAGCATGAGGCCGACGCCGGACAGCGAGAGCAATTGCTGCCGGATGAGCCAGATCAGTGTCCTGAAAGCACCCACCGGCAAGGCTATCCTCTGCTGTTGTCTGAAAAATCGCTCTTGCGCGGCAACAGGATCGTGAATTCGGTGAACCTGCCCGGCTCAGTCGCGACGTCGATCGTGCCGCCGTGCTGCTTCACGATGATATCGTGGCTCATCGACAACCCGAGGCCGGTGCCTTCGCCGGCCGGCTTCGTGGTGAAGAACGGATTGAACATCTTTCCCTTCACCTCGTCCGGAATTCCGGTGCCGTTGTCGCGGATGCGGATCTCGATGCGCTCGCCGCAGTCGCGGGTCGCGGCGGTCACGATCGGCTCGTAACCGGCCGCGCCGTTGTCCGCCTTGCGCCTGGCCACCGCATAAAAGCCGTTCGAGATCAGGTTCAGGAGCACCCGGGTGATCTCCTGGGGATACACGTCGGCGAAGCCTGCCGCCGGATCGAGCTCGCGCCTCAGCGTCACGTCGAACTGCGGCTTCTCGGCGCGCGCGCCGTGATAGGCGAGGTTGAGGCTTTCCTCGACCAGCGCGTTGATGTCGCTCAGCCGGTGCTCGCCGCCGCCCTCGCGCGAATGCAGCAGCATGTTCTTGACGATGGAGTCGGCGCGTTTGCCGTGCTGCACGACCTTCGCCAGATTGTCCTTCAGGAGTCCGGTCAGTTCGTCGACTTCCGCGCGAACATCTTCTGCGAGCGGGATCGGCGCAAGCGCCTCGTTCAGCTCGTCCGTCAGCTCGGCGGAAAGCGAAGAAAAATTGTTGACGAAGTTGAGCGGGTTCTTGATCTCGTGCGCGATGCCGGCGGTGAGCTGGCCGAGGGAGGCGAGCTTCTCGGTCTGAATCAGGCGGTCCTGCGCGGCGCATAAATTGTCGAGTGATTGGGCGAGTTCCCGAGTACGGTCCTGCACCTCGTTGAACAGGCGCGTGTTCTCGACGGCGATCACGGCCTGGTCGGCAAACGTCTTGAGCAGGTTGATCGCCTTGTCGGGAAACCGTCCAGCCTCCGGCCGCGTCACGCCGATGGTGCCGATCGCAACGCCGTCGCGCAGCATCGGGATCACGAGGATGCTGCGATAGCCTCTGGCTCGCGCGAGCTCCTTCATCGCTTCCGTGAGGTCGGGTTCGTTCTGCATGTCGCTGCGAAAAGCATATTCTCCGTTCGTCGCCACCCGGCTGTGAATGCCGGAGGCAGACAGCGGTGTCGGGAACGAGCTGAGCAGCTCCTCGTTGCCGGCCTCGTTGTCGGTGGTAAAGGCGGCCAGATGCAGCATGCCGTCGATGACGCGGGTGACGGTGGAGGAATGCCCGCCGATCAGCGCCTTGGCACTGTCGGAGATGGCCTGGAACACCGGCGTGACGTCGGAAGGCGAGGCGGCGATCACCTTGAGGATGTCGGCGGTCGCGGTCTGGCGTTCCAGCGCTTCCCTGGTCGCGTTGAACAGGCTCACATTCTTGATCGCGATCACCGCCTGATCGGCGAAGGTCTGCAACAGCTGGACGTGATGCTCGCCGAAGGTCCCGGTCGTGCGGCGCGTCGCGATGATGACGCCGATCGCTTCGCCCTCGCTCATCAGGGGCGCGAACAGCATGCTGCGAAAGCCGCGGGCCCGCGCGATGTCGCGCGCGGCCGGCTCGAGCTCGGTGTCGGGCAGTTGCGCTGCCGCACCGTTGGCCACGAGCCGGTAGGCCGGAAACTGCGCGAACGGCACCGGGAACGAGGACTGGAGCACGCGGTCGCCGGCTGGATCGGTCGGGGTGAATGCCGCAAGGTGCGCGGCGCCGTCGATATAGCGAAGCACCGCGGTGGAAAAGCCGCCGATCAAGCGATTGGCGTTGGCGGCGATGGCATCGAACACGGGGTGCACGTCGGATGGCGATCCAGCCATCACCTTCAGGATGTCGGCCGTGGCGGTCTGGCGCTCCAGTGCCTCGCGTGTCTCGTTGAACAGCCGCGCATTCTCGATCGCGATCACAGCCTGGTCTGCAAACGTCTGGAGCAGCTGTACGAGATCGGGCGCGAACGCGCCGGGCTCGGCGCGCGTGACGCTGATCATGCCGACCGCCGTGCCCTGGTTCATCAGCGGTATGAACAGCACGCTGCGGAAGCCGCGCAGCCGCGCCAACCGGCGGTTCAGCTCCGGGACGTCATCGGCCTCGCTGTCGGGAAACTGGATCGTCTCGCCGCCACGAACGAGGGCAAAGGTCGGGAAGTCGGCGATCCGCCGGGGAAACGAGGCCTTCAACCCTTCATCCGCTTCCGGGCTTGTCGGCGTGAACGCCACGAGGTGCAGCTCGTCGCCGATGAACTGGAGCACGGTGGCGGAGAAGCCGCCGAGCAGGCGCTTCGCGCTGGAGGCGATCGCAGCGAATACCGGCCGTGCATCGGAGGGGGAGGCCGCGATGGTGCGCAGGATCTCGGCGCTGGCGCTTTGGCGATCGCGCGCAATCGCAAGCTCGGTTCGCAGCTGCGCGTTCTCGGCTGCAGCCGACTGCAACTGCCGTTTGAGCTCGTCGATCCCGGCGACGTCGTTGGAAAGGGCGGTCATTCGCAATCCGGCTCTGTGCCGCGATGTACAGGGCACCGAGCCGGATTATCACATCTGCCGCGGTCGGAGCCAGCGCCTGCGGCCGCAACCTGGCCGCCGAAACCCGGCCCGTCTCACGTACCCGGCCGCGACACCTCGGTTTCCTTGCTGGTAATGAACTCCAGCAGCACCGGCACGCCTTCCTGCGTTTTCTGGATGCCGCGCTTGATCGCCGGGACGATGTCTTCCGGCTTCGTCACCCGCTCGCCATAGCCGCCGAAGGCGCGCGCCATCGCGGCATAGTCGCCGGAAATGTCCGTAGAGCGATACTTTTCGGTCGAGACCGGCATGACCTTCAATTCGATTGCCATCGAGAAATTGTTGAGCAGGATCGACATGATCGGGATGCGCTCGCGCACTGCCGTCTCGAAATCCATACCCGTAAAACCAATTGCGGCATCGCCCCAGACATTGATGCAGAGCTTGTCGGGCTTTACGAGCTTGGCGCCCATCGCCAGCCCAAGGCCGTAGCCGAGCTGCGTCGTCTTGCCCCAGCCGAGATAGGTGAGGGGTTCGACCGATTTCCAGAACGGCGAGAGCTGATCGCGCGGGCTTCCGGCATCGTGCGTGATGATGGTGTTGCGGATGTCGACGGTGTGCAGGAGGTCCCAGAGGACGCGGTAGGGACTGAGCGGCGCGTCATTGCTGGTGAGCTTCGGCATCCATTTCGCCAGCCACTCCTTGTGCGAGGCCGCGATCTCGGCCGCGACCGCCGATGCGTCGCGATCGGAGGTGACGGTCTTGCCGATCTCCTCGAGCAGCGCATCGAGAACGAGGCCGGCATCGCCGACGAGGCCGATCTTCGCCTCCACGTCCTTGTTGAGATGGTTCGGGTCGAGCGTGGCATGGATGATGGTCTTGCCCTTCGGCATCGCGATGCCGAAACTGGTCTCGGTGAAGGAGCAGCCGATGCCGAAGATGACGTCGGCTTCCGCGAGGAATTTCGGAACCGCGCGCGGCACAGCGAGGCCGCCGGAGCCGAGCGAGAGCGGATGCGTTTCCGGGAACGACGATTTGCCGCCAAGGCTGGTGGTGACGGGCATGGCGAGCCGCTCCGCGAGCCGTTTCAGTTGCGGCCACGCCTGCGCGTAATGCACGCCCTGGCCGGCATAGATCACTGGGCGCTTTGCGTTGACGAGCAGGCCTGCTGCTTCCTTCACGTGTACGGGATCGGCGCCGTAGCGGGTGCGCAGCACCGGCGTGTAGTTGAGCGGCTCCGGCACCTCTTCGTTCCACATGTCGGAGGGAATTTCGACGATGACAGGTCCGCCGCGGCCGTTCTTCAGCTTGGTGAACGCGCGGCGGAAGATGTTGGCGACTTCAGTCGCCAGGATGATCGGCTCGGATGACTTCGCGAACGGCTTCATCGCCTCGCTGGAGTTGAAGTTCGGCTCGATATGCGAGAGCCGCCGCTGATAGCCCATCGGCAGCACCAGCACGGGAACGGATTCGCCATAGCACTGCGCGACGCCACCCATCGCGTTCTCCGCGCCCGGCCCATGCTGCATGCAGAACGCGCCGATCGAGCGGCCCGACGTCACGCGCGAGATCGCGTCCGCCATATGCACTCCGACGCGCTCCTGCCGCACCATCACCGGACGGATGTCGGCTTTCGCCGCGTGCTCGATCAGGTGATTGACGGGATAGCCGCAGAGGATCTCGATCCCCTCGCGCCTCATGATTTCCGCGATCGCGGTGCCGAGCTTCATGGCGTCTCTCCCTGGGGCAGGCCGGTTGGTCCGGCTGGTTGAGGGAGAGAGGATCAGGAATTTGCGGGAGGGTAAAGCGCGTGTGGGCGACAGTCGCGGTAGGTCAGCCATGCAGCGAGCTGCCGTAGCCCGGATTTAACGAAGCAAATCCGAGGATCGGGCCAAGCAGACTCGATTGTCCCGGATTGCGCCGCGCTCCATCCGGGCCACGGGCGTTCTTACCCAACGCGGCCATCGTCTCTCAGGGCATCGAAGCATACGACGACCGGTCGCAGACTCATCCATCACTTCCGGTACTGTTCCTCGCTGACCTTTTCCAACCAATCAACGTTCTTGCCGCCCACGGATTCCTGAATGGCGATGTGCGTCATCGACGTTGTCGAGGAAGCGCCGTGCCAATGCTTCAGCCCTGGAGGAAACCACACGACGTCGCCGGGACGGACCTCCTCGACCGGACCGCCTTCGCGCTGCACCCAGCCGAGCCCGGCCGTGATGATCAGAGTCTGCCCGAGCGGATGAGTGTGCCAAGCGGTGCGCGCACCGGGCTCGAAAGTGACCTGGCCGGCTCCGGCGCGAGCGGGATCAGGAGCCTGGAATAGCGGGTCGATGCGGACCGTTCCGGTGAACCAATCTTGGGATCCCTTCTGCGAGGGCCGAGAGCCGTTTCTCTTGATGTCCATATCCATGCGAAACTCCTTCGAACGGTCGGTCGTCTGTGCCGCCGATCGGCCAACATCGATCAAAGCGGCGACGCCGCCGATGAGCACGCCTCTGCGGGTGATCATCGCCTTGCTCAGGTCAGCGCCGCTTTTCGATCACGTCCTTGACGACCGGTGCCGCAGAGAACGCATTGGGCCAGCCGGCATAGAACGCGAGATGGCCGAGCACCTCGCCGGCTTCCTCGCGGGTCAGCCCGTTATCCATCGCGCGGTTGAGGTGGTAGGTGATCTGTGCGACCTGCCCCGTTGCGACGAGAGCGCTGACAGTGACGAGACTCCGGTCTCGGGGCGCGAGCCCCGGTCTCAGCCAGAGATCGCGGAACAGCACATCGGTCGTGTACTGAACGAGGCTCGGCGTGATCTGGCCGAACTGCTCTCCGACACGCGTCGCGCGCTGCTTCTCCGTGGCCTCGTCGAGCGGGAGCTGGGGTCCCGAGGCCGGCGGAAGCTGGTCTGCGCCGACGTTGCGGCTTTCCAAGACGTCCCTCATCGCAGGAATCGCATCCATCGCGTTCGCCCAGCCCGAGTAGAACGCCAGGTGCGTGATGATCTCGGATATCTCCGCCGGCTTCAAGCCGTTGTCGAGCGCGAGACCAAGATAGTATGGCAGTTCGACGGTCTGGTCGCGAGCGACAAGTGCCGCGACAGTCACGATGCTGCGGTCGCGCGGCGAAAGCCCCGGCCGCTTCCAGAGATCCCCAAGAACGACGTCATGGGCGTATTTCTCAAGCGCGGGCGCGACGGCGCGGACATCATCCGACTTCAACATGGGACTTGCTCCTTTGACGGTTGCCTGTTCCGCGACGGCCGGGCCGCCGGCGATCAGCCAGAACGAGAACAAGGTTGTTGCGAGCGTTCTCATTGCGGACTTCCTTCGACGGTGAATGGGTGCGCCAACAGCCACCACGCGACAAGCGCGGCGCAGAGCACGGTGACGGCACTCGCGAGAAACAGGACGTTCAGCCTTGCTCCGGTCGCGATCAATCCGAGCGCGGGGCTGGCGAGCCCCTGGGCCAGGTCGAGAAAGGCGGTATAGGCGCCCATGGCCAAGCCGCGGCTCTGCGCCGGTACGCGACGGACTGCCTCGACGCCGAAGCCGGGATAGATCAGCGAGAAGCCGAATCCGGTGAGCGCGGCGCCGGCCAGCGCCATTTCGGGGCGGGTAGCCAGCCAGATGAGTGCCTGGCCGGCGGCTTCGATCAAGGCGCAGACGAGTGCGACCTTTGCGCCTCCGATCGCATCGGCCAGGTGACTGAAGAATACCCGCGCAAGAATGAATGCGACGGCATAGGCCGTATAGGCGAGCCATCCGTTGGCCCATCCTCGGTTCGCGAACAGCAAGGCGACGAACGTCGTCACCGCGCCGAAGCCGACGCTGCCAAGGGCCGATCCGAGACCGGGCACCCATACTGAGCCGAGCACTTTGGCGAACGAGAAGCGAGCGTGCTGCACCGGAGCAACCGCCGAAAGTGGCAGGACGAGCAAGAGGGCAGCCAGTGGGGCCGCCGCGGTAGCAAGCGCGATCGCCGCAAAGCCGTAAGCTGCGTAAAGCGCGGAGCCCACCGGCGCGCCAATCGCGAAAGCGGCGAACATCGCCGAACCGACCCAGGCAATGACCTTGCCAGTATTGCCGGCATCGACGCGTGCCAGGCCCCAGCTGACCGCGGCCGTGATGATGAAGCTCTCCGCCGCGCCGAGCACACCCCGCCCAAGCAGCAGAATGGCAACCGAGGTCAGCGGAGCCCCGGTGAAGTCGAGCGAGAGCAGGTACAACAGCCCGGAAGCCGCGGCCGCGACGAGGCCAACGACCACGGCGCGCTTCGCTCCGCGGCTGTCCGAGAAGTGACCTGCCCACGGCCGCGAGACCAGCGAGGCTGCGAACTGACTGCCGGCGACGAGGCCGACCACGAACGCGCCGAGCCCCAATCCGTCATGCACGTGCAGCGGAAGGACGGGCATCGCGACGCCGAGGACGAGAAAGGCGGCGAAGACCACCCCCATGATCGGCAGCAATGTCGCTGTGACGCGAGAGGACGCGACGGGCTGCATGGCTGTAGCCGGCATACGGATTCAGAGCTCCTGATGGCTGCTCCGAACCTAAGACTTTCGCTTGTCTGTGATTAGGTGATAGATTTCGAATGCGGTTATTAGAGTAGCTAATCAATGCACCGGGACGATGCGAGCGATCTTCTGGCTTTCCTCGCGGTGGCGCGAGAACGCAGCTTCACGCGCGCCGCGTCAAAGCTTGGCATGACGCAATCCGCGCTCAGCCAGATCATCCGGAATCTCGAGGAGCGGCTCGGCGTACGCCTCCTGAATCGAACAACGCGGAGCGTCACGCCAACCCAGGCCGGTGAGCGACTATTCCAGAGCATCGGCCCCAAGTTCAACGAGATGGATAATGATCTTGCCGCGCTCAGCGAGTTTCGCGAAAAGCCGGCCGGAACCGTTCGGTTGACGGCAACGGAGTATGCCGCCAGCGAGATTCTGTTGCCCGCGCTGGGAAAGGTCCTGCCAACATATCCGGACGTCCACGTCGAGATCATCATCGACTATGGGCTCACCAACATCGTCGCGCAGCAGGTCGATGCGGGCATTCGTCCCGGCGAGCTTGTCGCCAAGGACATGATCGCCGTGCGCGTCAGCCCTGACCTGCGAATGGCCGTCGTAGGCTCGCCGTCCTACTTCGCCGAGCGCAAGAGGCCCAAGGTTCCCCAAGATCTGACACACCACAACTGCCTCAACCTTCGCCTGCCGACCCACGGAGGCAGCCTTTATGCCTGGGAGTTCGAGAAGAATGGGCGCGAACTCAACGTGCGCGTGGAGGGACAGCTCGTGTTCAACAGTGCGGGTCTGCTTCTCGAGGGCGCGCTGAAGGGGCTGGGCCTTGCCTATCTCACGGAGGGACACGTACAGCCGTACGTTTCTCGGGGGCAGCTCGTTCGCGTGCTATCAGATTGGTGCCCGCCGTTCTCCGGATATCACCTTTATTATCCGAGCCGTCGGCAACCCTCGCCCGCGTTCTCCCTGCTCGTCGACGCGCTTCGATACCGCCGGAAATAGCTCCCCATTTCCGTCAACTTTGACGGCCATTTGAGTCCTGATATTCTTCAACGCGACGTGGCTCGACCGGTCATGCTGTCAATTGTTGAACCAGATCTGTTTGAAGGGTGCGGATGAGAAGCGCGACGCTCTTGGCTCTCAGCCTTATGTTTGTTGGTGGCGTCTGGTCGCAGGACAGCGCGAGAGGACAGACTTCGGTCGCGCCGCCGGTTTCGCTTGCTCCGCCCACGACATCGCCGCCACACGCGGGCGCCAAAAATTCCAAGCCCAAGGGCGAGCCGGCATTGGTGACGACCGATAGAATTCCGCCGGCGGCGTCCGGCAGAGAGGCTTCGACACCTTTGATCGGCGGACCTCCGCCCGTGCCGAATCCGGCCGCCGACTATGATGGCTTCAGCGTAGGCACCGTCGAGGACAATGACATCTCAAGTCAGGTGACGCCGCCTGTGAGGTCACGCGCAGCAAAGGGCTCCAAGTCCAATCTGGATACAAATGGCCGCGCCGGGCAGTCATCGGTCGATCAGGAAGATGAGGCGTTGAAACGCAAATTGACGATTTGCCAGAACTGCAAATAGGACGTTTGTCAGCCGCCGGTGAGGCCGACCTGCGGCCGTATCGGCCGGCCCGTTACCCGTCTACTATCCGTTGTGTTGCCCGACGGGCAAAACACGCCACATCTCGGTCGATCATTGTTCGTCAAAATATTCGTATTTACAGAAATTCTGTTTTGCCGTACACCTCGAAGCACCCTGGCCCGCCACAAGGGGCGTTTCGCGATCGTCACGAGACGCGGGCCGGGATGCGGTGGCCGCGACGGCGTCGGCGCGCGAAGTTGGTTGCAGGGCGGAACTCCCGTGAGCAGCAGCACGCGCGGTACGACACGGCGCTGACAGCGTCTTCGCATGGCCTCGACGGTGAGCGCACGCCAACCGTCGAGGATACAAGCGAAGATGTGCGCGGACGGAGAAGTCGTGTGGTCCTTTCCGCCAGCAGTTTTTCGGGGCTGTGGAAAACGGCATAAGTCACTGTAAATGAAAGTATTTCCCGGTTGTCGCCGGAAACGGAAGGCCTGCCGGAAACCCGCCGGGCCCTATTAGGCCCTGTGCGCGTGCGGCCCGATTTCGCGACCTTTAAACACCGCTTCTCTCGCCCGTTGCTATCCGCCTTGGGGCTTCCTTCTTTGCCGGGCCGCGTGGCCGTCCGTGTGCTGGCGGGGCCTGCCCGGTGGGCTGTTAGCCCTTTCCCGCCGGGAGACTGGAGCGCCTTCCTACGTGATGCGGGAGCCCGTCGCTTATCTTTTCCCCAGACGCCTGTCGCCGTCGTTACGCTGCCGCCTGCCCGCGAGCCTGTGGGTATCTCGGAAAACAACCTTAGCCCGCAACCGAATGGCGCTACCCTTCTCGCGTGGGGAGCTGGGGGCATTCAATGGCTGATCGCGAGCAAGAACTGAAGGACGTGCCACACCGGCCGCCCGACCAATCGACGTGGCCCAAAGGCATCAGATCGATTTCGATAGAAGAGACCGGAGCGCTGGGGGTTGACGCGAAGGGCGAGCTTCATTGGTACGGCAAGCCGGTCGAAATCCGGCGGCCACTCGATCTGACCCGGCGGCAGGAAGCGGTAGCGGTGATCGTCGCCATCGCGACGGTGTTTGCCGCGATTGGCGCAGTGGCTCAGGGGTTTGCCGCCTACAACGAATGGGCCTGCAAGGTTGGCTGGAAGGCGGTGACATGCCCGCCAGCGGATGTGCCATCGGTCGATGAAGTGTTCCCGTTGCGCGGAACTCGCGCCTATGACCAGTGCCTTGTGGAGCAGAGAGGTAGCACCGAGGCGTGCGACGCAATTATGCGGATGCGCAACGCCGATGAGCGTTTGAAGAAGAAATGACGACCACACCTAATCGTGCTGACGCTGTCGTGGGGGCCTCAATGACTGATCCATGGGCGTTTGGGTGGACGCCGTTGCTTACGATCATCGGCTTTTTCGTCACGATTGGTATCGCCTATTTCGGCTTCCGAACCTTCGAGCGGTGGAAGCGGGAAAAGATCGAAGAAAAGCGAATTGACATCGCCATCGAAGCTCTTGAGCTTGCCTACGAGTGCCAAGAGGCTTTCGAGATTATCCGCAACCCGGGAACGCTCGGATCGGAGTACGCGGACATGCCGCGCCGGGATGGCGAAGGCGAGCCTGAATGGAGCAGCCGTGGTCCATTCTACGCGATCCTGAAGAGAGTGCAGGAACATGCGGGCATGTTCGAGCGGCTGGCGAAGTTGCGTCCGAGATACATGGCGTTGTTTGGTGTGCCAGCAGCAGATAGTTTCAAACTGATACGAGAGGCTCGCGCCTACGTCGTAGTTTCTGCGCAACACCTCTGCTACCCCCCCGTTCGTCGGACCGGATGCCGATAACCGGCGGACGCGAATGGAGTGCGACGTGTGGGACGGCATGGCCGAGGTGTACCTTGCGGATTATCCCGGCGTGGATCGCGTGGATGTCCGCATAAAGGGCTTCGTCGAAGAGACTGAGCGGCGTTGTCGCCCCATCATCGACCGCACCTACGCGGCGCAGAAAACGAAGCGTTGGTGGTGGAGCAAGAAGCCGTCCTAAAGGATACGCGGCACTTCCGTGGACATAGACCAAGGATTGCAGCCAGTCCGCAATCTGTCGTCCGGGTCCTTTGGGGAGGGCCGCGCGCGGGGGGGTACGCGGGACGCTGCCCTTTCAGGAAATTTGGGGCGAAAAAATCGGTGGTTGCAGTTGCAAGCGCAGCATTGATTTACGTCAAGATTGTATCCCGAAACGCAGACCCAGCTTACATTCGGAAGCAGTGATACGTCCGGACGTTCGGGAGGCGAGCCATGTACCAGCATATTCTTATTCCAACAGATGGGTCGGAATTGGCCGAGCGTGCAGTGAGGCATGGGTTAGCGCTGGCAAAGTTCGCGGGGGGCGAAGGTGACCGTCATTATGGTCGAAGAGCGACTTCCCGGTTGGTTGTCATATGCGGGAGTAGCAGAAGCAGCCGCCGACTATGCCGAGCAAATCAAGGAACACGCCGCGAGCGCGCTGGATCGCGCGGCCAACGCGGCCAAGCAGGCCGGTGTGCCCTGCGATACGATGCAGGTGGAAGACGCGCAACCGTATGAAGCCATCATCGCAACGGCTACCGACCGAGGCTGCGACCTCATCGTCATGGCATCGCGCGGACGCAGCGGACTGACCGCAGTTGTGCTTGGCGGTGTGACAAACAAGGTGCTGACGCACACGAAAATTCCGGTGTTGGTTGTTCAGTGAGGATTGATCCGCGCGCGTTTTGGGATCGCTATCTGTATCTGGGGTCCTTGTGGTTACTGCTCTCTGAAAAGGCTGCCGTTCCTCGCTCGCTACCCCAAATCTTACTTCCCGCCCGTCTTGGATGTTCGCGAAAGTGCTCATTACGCTCTGTGAAGTACCGGTCTATCGCTCGCTTGGCTTCTCCCACAGATGAATAGTCGCTGTTGTGAAGAATAGCTCGCGCCATTCCGCTGAAGACTGCTTCGACAACATTCAAGAATTGCGCGCCCGCGGGCAGCGGGGCGGTCTCCACGCGGGTGGAGCCCGTCACCTCCGCCATCACGTTGTTAGATGCGATCCGGCGCATGAGTTGCTTGGAGATGTGCCAAGAAGCCGCATCCCACGATAGATGCAGCCGCGACAAATGGCGATTTTGAGCGAGCAGTAATTCCAGCAGCTTGATCATTTCTGCTGTGTTTTTCTTGTCGGAGTAAAAATGGGTGACTTGATTGGTGGAGAGCTCAAGGGCGGCAGTGATAATCACTGCTCCCTTCGGTTTTTGCCACTGAGGCACGGTCGCATTCTCGCCGGGAGCTACGAGCTTGCGTCCGCCGCGCTTCAAGACCGCAACCGGCCCGAATTCATCAATCGAAAAGAACCCCTCATTCTCCTTCAATCCTTGAAGAATGGACTTCACGCCATCGAGCTTAGTTCGATACTCAGGGTCTTTGCTTGTCAGGACCTGCTTGGCTTTCATCCATCGATACCCTGCGGCCTTGATGATGGATTGAATGTCCCGCTTGCTCAGCATGACGCCAGTTGTTTTCAGGGCTTGCTGGAGGTCCGTACACTTCCATGTTGCTCGATTGAAGCCAAAATCGGATGGCGGAGAATGCAGTGTTTTGAACACTGCCTCTTTTGTTCGGATGGCTTCAATCTCTGACTTCACCCGGTGTTTCGGACCACGTCGTCGCGGGAACAGATCAGTTGTCAGCCCGCTGGCCCGATAGCGGTTATAGTATTTGCGGAAGTTCTGGGAGCAGGTTCCGTGGTGCTGGTAGAAGTCATGCACACCGCTGAATGCTGTGGACCTTCCCGCTTTGACGGCCTCATATTGCGCAATGAGCATGCGCCATTGGCGAAGGTAACTTCGTTCAATCGTTCGATCGGATCTCATTGATCTGCTCCTTTGTGAAATCGCGCGAGGAATATGATGCCCGAGACCGTCTCCTTTGATGAGCCGCCCATCGCGAAGAAGGGCGCGACCGTCAGCGCGTCGGAGTTGGCGCTGCACCTCGATTGCACCCGGACCTACATTGGCAAGCTCGAAGCCGAAGGCGTGATACATCGAGAAGGTGGCGGCTTCCCGCTCGACCAGAGCCGCGTGGCCTACCTGCGATACTTGCGGCGCGAGAGGCGGCAATCGCCACGCAGTGAGGCAGACGCCGATCACGTCAGAGCAAAGACCGAGATGCTTCAACTGCGGCTGATGGAGAAGCGGCGAGAACTGGTGCGTCGCGACGATGTCGATGCCCTGATCGATGAGCTTGCTGGAATAACCCTGACGCATCTATCCGGTATGGCGGCCCGGTGCTCGCGCGACATGCAGGTTCGGCGCAACATCGACGCGGTCGTTGATCAGGTCCGGCGCGAGTTGGCGGCAGCGGCGCTCGCGAAGGCGGACGAGTGGAACGAGCCGCCGCTCGATAAGCAGGTCTGACGCTCCGGACCTGCGATGCGGGATCGAGGAGGATGCCATGCCCGAAACACCAAGCGACATTGATTATACTGTTGATGTGGGCAGACACGAGACGATGTTCCGTGCGAAGACACCCAAAGGAGAGGAATATCTCGGC
>NZ_LGHM01000124.1 GCF_001908185.1 Bradyrhizobium sp. AS23.2 | reverse complement strand
CCGGAACAATAAGACCAGCACCGACCAGACCAGGCTGTAAGCTTCTCTCATGAGACAGAAGCATTGCGCGATTCGGCCTCACGGGCCAGCTGGATTAGGTTTCCGACAGGGACAGCTCCGTCCGCCAAGGTTTTTGCCGCGCCTTCGCCTGCTGCTTCTCCAGCTGCTCCTCCACGTAGAGGACGACCATGCGCCGCGCTTCCTGGTCGGTTATTTGCTGAAACGCTTTGATCAGACGAAGCATCTGCAGATCTTCGGCGTAACTCGACATGGCAACGGCCTCTTCGAGAAAACCGCGAGCTCAAATCGGGAAAACTATGCAACGGTTCTCATCGAATGGGAACAGGGAATTTCGTCAGAGGTTAAATCCTGCCGGCTTGCCGTTGAGCCGGTGGAGCGGCCCCGGCGATATCCCCAAAGCCCCCTGCCAGCCGGGGCCGTCTCTCCGCCAAGAGGTCTAATTCGACGAACGGATGAACTTAAGTTCGGCTCTCGGCGTATTGGGTTCGTTAGTGCCAACCCAGCGGTAAGGCGCCGTATGCACGAGCGAGAATTGCCATGAAGCGCCGCCGTACGGCCCCATCCCGACTTTGTCACAGCAGATCGAAAAGAGCTCGCCCGAACAGAAATTGACGAAACAGCAACCTAAGCGAACTGATCAACTCAGCAAGCATTCCTGGATCGCAGGATTTCGACGACAGTTCTCGCGATGATGACGATATCGAGCCAAAGGGACCACTGGCGTATATATTCCAGATCGTGCTGAACTCGCCCCTCCATGGCGGCGATCTCGCGTGTCTCGCCCCTGAATCCATTCACTTGGGCCCAGCCTGTGATTCCAGGCTTCACGACCTGACGACTAGAATAGGCAGTGATCAGCTCTGAATACATCGCATCGTGAACGAGCGCATGCGGCCGTGGTCCAACAAGAGACATGTCGCCACAAATTACATTGAAGAGCTGCGGAAGCTCGTCGAAGCTCGTTCTCCGGAGAACTCTTCCAACTCGCGTAATGCGAGGGTCCCCCGATCGCGCCTGACAAACCTCAACACCATCCTCCATGCAGGTCATCGTCCGGAATTTCAGGATTCGAAAGCACTTGCCATTCCGACCGCCCCGAGATTGGCGAAACAATACCGGCCCCGGCGTTTCGAGCCTCACGGCTATCGCTACAGCAATGAACAGCGGGAATAGAAAGACGATTCCGATCAGGGCCAACACAAAGTCCAAGATCCTCTTGCTCGCACAATTTGGATCGCCCTGTGGGGCTTGTCGTGCGACGCGCCCTGCGATGTCGGCTCGCCCGCCTCTATCAAGGCGATCATTGTCCGTTCCGTATCCCGCGTTGAACCGTAGGTCCGGCTCTTTGCCTGCTCCCTCGGACTGGCGCCTGCCAACCAGAGCCGATCGACCAGCACCCGCCGGCGCCGGGCCAAACACGGTGAAGTTCTGTGGACGGGCAGCAGCGGAGCGCCCATTCAGATCAAGCAACCGCATCTTGGCATTACCTCAAGGGCCGACGACCCAATGTGCTCCCGAGGGGTTATCCTGCCCGTTCGCCACTCAGTTAGCGATCTAAACGTCCCATCTCCCCGGGCCACTAGCCCTTGAAGTCGCACGCTTTGTGGCCGGGCCGCAGGAACACAACAATCGCATCGTACACATAGCGCATGAACCGGACGACAATTCATTGGTGCTAAGTCCGATGCTCCCGCGCCGATACATTCGGGTGTTTGCTCGTGGGCACCGAAGTCAGTCAAATTGCGAAGCGACAATCAACTGACCGCCATCCGATCGAGGCATTTCCGCTCAGTGAAAGCCGTTTGCTCGATTCGGCGACTTCCAACGTTCAGGCAAAGGAGCTCATCAGCGCCGGCGTTGCCGCTTCCCTCATTCCAGACATACGCGCCCCGCCTTGGCCCGATCGCCAATCGTGCGCGATCTTCGGAATGGCTTGATCATGGTTCTGACCGTTGCTCTCACAGGCCTTCTTCTGCTCGTCGCCTTTGTTACGGGCGTGCGGCATATGACACTGGCGATCATGCTGATACGCCCATCGTGTGATCGCCTGTTCGAATGGTTGAGGGATGCGTCTGGCGGCCACCTCGGGCCGGGCGCCGCATTTAACGCCATTGTCATCGGAATGGCACTCGTCGCGATACTCTATGTTCCGGCGCTTGCCTTCTCCACCACCTTCGTCGCTTGGTTCGCCTTTCTTCTGGCCGCTGCTTGCTCACTCCTCCGCACTCCGGATCCCGAGGGTGGACTGCGCCTCCTGTTGGCGCTGATCACCTATGCAGCCGTGTTTATGATCCCTCACGTTGTGATCAAGAGCTGCAGGACAATGTCACTCTGTTTCACCGTGGCGATCGCCTCATCTGTCGTACCGTCAACCTTCGCGCTTCTGGAACTTGCAATGGACCCCGCCATCCTGGTGGGAGACCACAGACTGCAAAGCACATTTACACATCCCAACATCTACGCGTTCTACCTTTTCAGCTTGGTAGTTCTAATCCTCTTCTTGAACTCGACCAGGCGGATCGCGCTTACCATCTTCATGCGGCGAGCGATGTTTGCCTATGCAGGCTATCTTCTCTTCCTGCTGCTGCTCACCAAGACACGAAGCGCCTGGTTCGCAATGCTCATCGTCCTGGTCGCATACGCGATCGTTATCGACAGGCGCTGGCTTCTGCCCATGCTGATTTTGCCCGCCCTCGCCGTTGTCATTCCCGGCACCAGTGAACGGCTATCGGATATCGAGTCCGGAACGGTTGCTGTTGGCTTCGAGCAACTCAACTCCCTGGCATGGCGCGAATTGCTATGGCGAGACACACTCGAATGGCTGCGAGACAATCCGCCGGGTCTGCTCGGGTATGGGCTAAACTCGTTCCAGTCCTACGTGCCACTCTTCTTTTCGCTTCTGGATGCGGAGGCCGGAAGCCCCGATGTGCAAGAGGGGCTCGGTCTGCACAACGGCTTTCTACAGATCTACTTCGAAATGGGGCTGGCGGGCCTCATCGCGTTCGCGTTCTTGATGGGGACAATCGTCCTCAGACTGATCACAACGTTCAACAAAGACTTCGCCGGGTCTTTCGTCATGTTGATGCTGTGCGTCGGATACATGATCGTCCTCTACTACGACAATCTCTTCGGTTATCTGCAATTCCAATGGTTTTTCTGGTTCACGGTTGGCACCGCATGCGCTTCGGGTGAGCTCGTTCCTGCCTCGCGCTCCCTGTCACAACCGCGCGTCGCATCGAGACCAAACCGGTTAGCGTCCCCGCCAGGAGTTTGACAATGGAGATGCCCGCGACGGAATTTGAGCCGACCACAGCAGGTCGTTCACTGTTGAATACGTTTGACGCAACAAGAATAGTCAATCTGGCGGCTCGGGAAGATCGTCGCCGCGACACGACCTCTGAATTCGCTCGGCTCGGCCTGACCATCGATGGCCGCAGGATAAAGTTCCACAATGCTTCGACCTTCGATAGCCCGCACCCCTTCCCGACGGTCGGCGCGAGAGGCTGCTTTCATAGTCATTTGGCCGTACTCGAAGAGGCCCGACAGAAGCGCTTCGAAAGTGTACTAATACTTGAGGACGATTGTGACTTCGTAGGAAGCATTGAAGTTGCCCTCGTACGTGCTCTAGATGCGCTGGGCGAGCAGGACTGGGATATGTTCTTCGGCGGCCACGAAGACCTTGAACGTGACGAATGCCAGGCAGGACCAATTCAACGGATTTGTCCCGGAAGCTGGATACGCGGTGCGCATTTCGTAGCTTTTCATCGCACGGCAATCGAACTGATGGTGCCCTTCCTTCACGAGGAAATCGCGCAACTTGCAATTGATCCTGTCGGAGGATCGCGCGGCATCGATGCCGCGTACACCAATTTTGGAAAGACGTTTCCGGAGCTCCGCTACTTTGTCGCGTGGCCGAAGTTGGGGTACCAGCGTCCATCCCGAACGGATATAGCCCAGCCATCAGTCTTTGACCGATTACCTGTCGCAAATCTCCTGGTTTTGCCTGCTCGCCGGCTGAAGCGATATCTGAAGAGAAGCGCAAGCTGAAACAGTGCAGCGGTGGACCCATGAAATTGACCGCCTCGCGTCGTGAGTTTCTGATGACCTTGACAGGCTTGCTGACCATGCCGCCTCGGCTGATGGCGAGCCCCGCTGGTTCCATCGGCACATTCGAACACCTGTTCAATTCGCAATCACTCTGGAATGCACGCCCCGTTGATCCCGTGCTTGGCACGGCGACGATCCCGCGAAAAGACAACGTGGCCTGGCTGGAGCAGGACAAATACGCAGCGAAACTGTTTCGCGCCACCGCCTCGGACGGCCCCATGACGGTTCAGGGAAGAGATGCGGCCGAAGGAATCTGGGTGGCCGACGAGCTCCGGAACAGGCCAGTCATCGTTCCACATTTCCCGGAGAACGTCGTGCCAGCAACCGGCCTGGACGGCCATTGCGAAATCCTGGACGAGAGTACCGGTTTTATCCATTCTTTCTTCCAACTGAGTTTTGACGCCACTGAGAAAGTTTGGAAGGCAGGCAAATACACCGCGTCGTCTGTGAGCGGTAGCGGATGGGGATCGCCGGCCCGTCCGGACGGACCACGTGCGTCTGGAACTCCTTCCACCAGCGGCATTTTACGAGCGCACGAGATTGGCAGTGCTATCGTGCCTCACGCGCTGGCCGTTGCAGCCCACACGAACGCCTTGAAGTCGGGGCCTCTCTATCCCGCAACTTTGCAGGACACGACGGGCGCAAACGAATATTCAGGCTCCTTTCCGATGGGCACGCTCTTCATGCTGTCCCCCGACTTTGATTCCGAGGCGCTCAATTTGCCAAATGCTCGAGTTATCGCCAGGACGTTGAAGGTTTACGGCGCGCGGCTGACCGATACCGCCTTCCGGACCTTTTCGTTTGCAGGCGAAATCGGCGGCCAATGGTCTCAGGCTGTCGATCGAAACAACCTTTGGCGGTCATCCTGGGCAGAGGATCTCGACAGAATTCGCGATCATCTACGGCCGGTGATATCCATGTCGAGTTGGTTGGACTCGGAAGGCGTAGCCTTTACTCCGCTTCCATGGGAACGAATGAACCTTCTTTCCATGCGCGGGCCTTGGGCAAAACAAGAAGGCCCGGAAGAGTCGGAGAGCGGCTTCGAAACGATCTCCAACTTGTTCTTGTTTCCTGAGACCAGGAGCCCTATCGCATACAACCAGACACTTCATCTAAGAGACGACGCGAGTCACGATCCCTGGTTTCAATGGACACAGGGTTGCTGGTACATCAACCCCAAGCCTGGTCAGCGCTATCGCGTGAAGGCTGTGGGGTTCAATCAAGCAACAGGTGGGCTTGACGTCCGGGCGCGCGACGGCACAACCGTTCTGGCTTCAGTGTGGGACTTGAAGGTAGGGGAAACGGCTGACCTCACCTGGCCGGCGCGCGCGTCAATAACCAAGGTCTTTGTCCGCGCGCCCCCGGGACCTCCATCCGGCATACGACTCGAACTGCAGGCCGCATAGCTGCTTCTGGAGATTTACGGGGTAATCTATTGGACTGCAGTTGACAGAGGCCGCGAGCTTTGGAGCGCGGTCTGATTTGGGCATGCCTCCGTGGCAAAGAGATCGGCCAGCGCCGCGGCTTCGCGCTCGATATTGTGCAGCATAAGTACCCGTTCGCGGCCACGCCGTCCCATCGCCGACAGCTTTTCGCGCGACGCCAAGAGACACTCTGTCATGGCAGTTGCCAGGGCCTCGACCGAACCGGCCGGGACCAACCAACCGGTTTGGTCTGGGACGACCAGCTCGGGAATGCCGGCGATTTGGGTGGCAACCACCGTACGCCGCAGTGTCATCGCCTCCATAATGACGACCGGGAGGTTCTCCGCCAGGCTCGCAACAACCAGTGCTCGGGCATCGATCATCTCCCGGCGAACGTCCTCGCTGCTCATCCAGCCGCGCAGGCGCACGATCTCGGAAAGCCGGAACGTCCCGATCAGGGCCTCAAGCTCTGCTCGCACCTCGCCATCGCCGACCAAGATGATTTCGAATTGATGCCCCGCTGCTGCCATGAGCGCTGCAGCCTTGATCAGGATGTCCTGCCCCTTTTCGCGGCATAGTCGTCCGACGCAAACGAACCGTGCTGCGTCGCACGGAGTGTCATTATTCCCCGCCGTCTGGTGAAATTGTTGTTCTATGCCGCAGCGTATCAGCTTGATTTTGCCGCGATCGGCGCCGTCGCACCAGCGGTACAGCTGAGAACGCCCGTAGTGGCTCACTGCAGCAACAAACGCGGCCCTACGAATCTTAACCCGGAGCCCAAGGAACTCGGGCTTGTCATATTCATCGTAGCCATGAACCGTAAAACTGTACGTTGCTCCACAAAGCTCCGAGGCAAGCATGGCAACTTCGGCAGGGTTCGTCCCAAAGTGGGCATGAATGTGCGTCGCGCCAGTCACGCGCACCAGCGAGGCAACGCGGCATGCCTCGAGCAGGTACAGAACATGCAAAATTGGACCGCGGTCGCTCCGGCGCATCATTTGCAGGCTCATAACGAGAGACTTGATGAGGCTGCGGGGGCGCAGGATGAGCATTACCCCCGCAGCGCGGATCAGACCGAGCGGACGACGCAGCAGGTAGAATGTGCGTCGTTCCTCTTCAATATCGCCCGGATCCACCAGCTCCTTACCAGACCTGGCTGCGACACGGATGATTTCAACACCCAAACGTTCCAACGCGAGGATTTCTCGTTTGATGAACGTGTGTGTGACGGCGGGATATTGATTGACCAGATAGAGAACGCTCGCTCTCTTTGCGGCTGCAGCGAGCGGCTCCGACAATCGTGCCCGATGCATGCGACTCCCTCAATCAAGCAAATGCTCATGCTGCCGGAAGGCTGGTCGAGATAGCCGAATCTGCCAGGAAACTCCCGAACCATGCTGAAGTTTCACCTCATCGAGAACCTGCACGCTATCGCGCGAGCGTTGCCAGGCACGCCGGGACTCCGCTGACTCCCACAGGGAAATGACAAACCTTCCGTTCTGTTCAAGGAAAGTCGAAAAGTGCTTCAATATCTGATCCGGCTGCTCGAAGTAGTAGAGGACCTCGTTGAAGACGATCAGGTCGAATTTCCGATCCGGGACATAGGTTGCGACGTCCGTCGCCACAAATCTCGTGGAAGCATCTTTCCACTCCTGCCTCGCAGTATCGATCGCACAATCAGACAGATCAACGCCAACATAATCGATCGGCAGTGGATGCAGCCAACGACGCAGGACACCGGATCCGCAGCCGAGATCGAGGACGCTGGAAACGTTGCCGCCGCACCTGCAATATCCGACGATCACAGCGTAGCGCGTCATTTCCTCAAGACGGCTGAGATAATCCCAACGGCCGCGTGCATATTCATGATCGAGGATCTCCCTGGACGCACGGATCCTGAGGCGGCCCGATCGCTCGTTCGCAAAGGCCGTGTCCACCAGATCGCGAAGTCCTTCGCGCAGCCGCGTCGGAACCATCTGCAGGATCGCCTGAGGCGGGTGAAATGTCTTCATGAGATATCCAGACAATCCCGAGCCCGCATGGCACGGACGCTCCTGCATCCGTTCCGCGCGAGTTCATCAGTCCCAGAGGTTGTTGCGAGGTTGTCACGCGTTAGTCTTCACATCGCATCGAACACTAGCATTCGGTTCGCTAATGCACAGCGCATGCACGCCCCTAGCGGCCGGGATTCCGGACTAGTCCGGATCGGTCATTGACCCATTGCGCCCCTCGCCGACTATGGCTGACTTGATCGGCGGACAGCCCGACCTGGGATCACTCATTTGGATTCGATGGCAAGAGCAGCAAGTGCGACCTCCCCCGGTGCAGGTTGGAGGCGATCGTCCCCAATTCGCTTCTTCCGCGCCCTGGCGCGCAGCCTGCTCTATCGGAGTGGTGCGCTAGCGCTATATCACAGGCTCCGCAATCGTCAGGCCTTGACTGTCGTAACCTTTCATCGTGTCCTGCGGCGCAACGACCCACGCTGGGAAACAGCCCTATCCCCGTGGACCCTCGCTGACGATACCTTCGACCAATGCCTGATGTTCTTCAGAAGCCATTACACGATCGTCACGCTTGATGACGTCAAGGCTTCGGTCGCGGGGGCGCGTCCTCTGCCACCTCGCTGCCTGCTCATCACGTTCGACGACGGCTTTGCGGACAATCTCGAATATGCCCTCCCCTTGCTGCGGAAGCATGCGGTCTTCGCAACCATCTTCGTTACTTCCGACGTCATTGGCCGGCAAGAGCGGCTCTGGACCGAAGATCTGCTCTGGGCGTTCACCGCGGGACGCGTTCGTCCGTGCGACCTTGCCCGATTGCATGCACTCCTTCTCGGCCAGGGAGAGCACGATCCTGATGATCCAAAGCTGATTTGGGACATCGTGCGACGCGGGCCAGAGCTCGATGATGAGCAGGTCCAGGCAGCATTTTCCGGACTCAACATCGACTTGCATCGAATTACGTGGCCTAGACAAATGCTTACCAGAGATGGTCTGGCACACCTCGTTGCTTCCGGAGTATCCATCGGAGCGCACGGCAAAACGCACACCGCCATGACCTCCTCATCGGATGTGGCCACTGAGCTGAGCCGTCCGCGCGCGGTGTTGAACGACATCGTGATAGCCCAGGGCCAGAGTTCCGTTGATGCGCTGTCCGTTCCGCACGGGGCATACACGTCTGGCATCGTCAATCAGGCGCTGGCCGCCGGCTACGCGCTCGTCTTTACCGGCGACCCCGTACTTTCGACGCTGAAAAACGGTTTCCTGGTCAGTCCGCTCATAGGACGCCTCGATGTGGACGGTCGGCGGATCGCTCCAACCGGTGACTTCCTGCCCGAGGTGCTGGCGGCTTCGCTGTTCACCGCGTCGCAGCGACAGTCTGGCGTCGCCTTACAATTTGCTCGCCCAGCACGACACAGCAGATTCGCTAGTATGGCTGCGCGATGCAATCTGCTGTAAGCGACGTCCTCCTGTGACGGAGCGGGAGCATGGATGCGCACGTCGCCGACCCGTGGTGCCGTTATGATCAGACACATTCTGAGGAAAGTGAACGATGCGGCCGGCGAGACGCTTGGAATACGACTCATTAGAGAGCGGGATCTTTATCCTTGGCAGTTACATCAGCCCGGTGGGTCATGCCAGACGACAAATTTGCCGCCATCGGCAGAGGCTTATCTGCGGCCCGACAATCCCCGCCTGAAAGAACTTAAGGAACGATACGGAAAGTGTGACGCACGGGTCACGACGCCGGCGATCTGGGAAGATGGCATCCTAGCCGCGGCGGATATCGCGTACTTCCGAAAAGACAATGCGTTTGTTTGGCAGGAACGTCGAGGAACCCGCTTCAACGAGCTCGCTTACGCTGCGAGCTACTACGCCCTTAAGGCAAGTGGCGCCGGCGACCTTCTAACTCTACTCGACGAGGACGGCTTGTTCGGCGCCCATGTCTTCAGAATCGATGGCCGGCACGTTTCCCGAGATCTGCTGGATTCAGTACGAGAGATCGATTTTGTCCGTACGCATCTGGATCTCGCCAACACGCACACCAACATTCTTGATATCGGTGCTGGATATGGTCGGCTACCGCACCGACTGTCTCTCGTTACGCAGGGCACCGTAAACATATATGCCACCGATGCGATTGCCGAATCCACGTTTGTTTCGGAGTTCTATTTAAAGTTTCGCGCCGCGGAACGTGTCTCAGTCATACCGCTCGATGAGTTTGAAACGTTTATTGCCAGCACTCCGATTGATCTCGCAATCAATATCCATAGCTTTTCGGAATGCAGCCTGGTGGCCATTGATTGGTGGGTGGAGCGTCTCGCAACAAACAAGGTGAACCAGCTTTTGGTCATTCCTAACCATGTCGATGCCGCGACCCAACGTTGCCTCACAAACCGGGGCGAGGACATGGAACTGATTTTTGAGCGCCATGGGTATGCAGCCATCATCCGGGAGCCGCGATATCCAGACGGCATACTGCAACGTTATGGCATAGATCCGTCCCTCATTTCGTTGTTCGAACTATCTCCCCGCGCGCCTCCAAGTATTGCGGAGAACACTGAGGACTAGGCTTGGGAATATGCCGCCACGTGCAGACGCGCTACCTCGACCGTTCGAAACGAGACGGCGATCGTCGCATCCGCCATCCGCCGTTAGCTCTGCGGCAATCATCGGGTCCGCCACTGCTTCGCTGAGATTAAGAACTAGTCCGGATAGCTATTTTACTCAGCCCGCCAGTCTTGCTTACGCTCCGGCCATCGCCGGACACACGCGGAAGACCCGTTCATGCGCCTGCGCAATGCGATGCTGATCTCGGCGCTGCAGCAGAACGCCACACTACTCGTGCTCTTCGCGACAGGAGTCGTCATTGCGCATCTGCTCACACCGAAGCAGGTCGGTTCATACGCGGTGGCAATCGCGGCCGCGAACATATTCATTGCGCTGAAGGATACCGCCGTCGGATCTTACGTGGTCAGTGCGCCAGAGCTTGACGCCGGGCTCCTGAGAGCGGCATACGGCTTGAGCCTGGCGATTACCGGCTGCGTCAGCATCGGATGCATCGGGCTAAGCTTTGCTCTTGCGCAGTTCTATCACGACCCGGTTCTCGGCTCAGCCTTGCGAATAGTCGCGTTTGCTCAGTTGGCGCCTGCCGTTGCCTTCCCGGGAACTGTTCGCCTGACGCGCAGCATGCGATTCGATTCGCTACTTGCTATCGGTCTTGGAGCGGCCGTGGCGCAGAGCCTGGCTTCAATCGTCATCGCTGCCCGCGGCTACGGAGCCGTGGCCTTGGCTTGGGGCTATTTCGCAGGGGCGATCGTTACCGCAATGATGACCATCGCCTATGAACCAAAGACGTTACGGCTGCTGCCAACTCTGGCTGGCACGCGGCGCCTGCTCGCCTTTGGGGGCTGGACCGCGGCGATGATGGTGGTCGCCAGTACCTCTTCGTCGGCACCGGAACTGATGATTGGCCGGATCTCCGGCCCCGCCGATGTCGCCCTGTTTTCCCGGGCACAGAATTTGGTTTCGTTTGTTCGCAATAGTCTTGTGTTCGGCATTGGGCGGCCGCTGCTTCCGAGTTTTGGGCAACTCGAAGCGACGGGCGCCAGTGTCGCACCGATGTACCGGCGCTTCATTGAGATCATTACCGGATTAGCCTGGCCGGCCTACGCTGTGCTGGCGATATGGGCTGAGCCGCTCGTAACCACGATCTACGGCAAGGCGTGGAGCGTCACGGGCACCATGATGATGCCGATCGCGATCGCTCACGCGCTTACGTTGACGGTCGCCGCCCACTACGATGTCCTGATCGTGAAGCGGCGTGAGCGGGCGCTGTTCGCCTGCGAATTCGCGAGCTTCGCCTTTACGGCCGCCGCACTTGCAATCGGGCTGATGTTCGGCACCAGCGCAGCCGTCTGGAGCCTCGTTGCAAGCGGTGCCTTTTCGGCCATATGCTATTTTTACGCTGTCATATCCGCAACGGGCGCCGCTCCCCATGGGCTGTTTCACGCCTGGCGCCGAAGCCTCGGGCTCGCTCTGGTCGTCATTCCCGGTTCGATGGCAATGCGGGTCCTGATGCCAGACCAGCCCGTCGCGATCATGATTGGATTCGTCGCGTCGGGCGCGCTCTCCGCTGTAATCTGGATGGCCGCGGCTATCATTCTTCGACATGAAATATCGTTTCACATCAGCGCCGTGCTCGAGAAACTTTCGCGCACGTTGCGTCTTTCTCCTTCTCGATTCTCGGTTGCAGCCAAAGAAGCCGATGAACATGTACGTCGGCGTAGAGCTCCGATCATATGAAACAACCAGCGCCGCCGTTCGATGACATGAAGCCACAGGCGCTGGACGCGCGTGAAGGTGAACGGCGAGCGCACAGCCCGGCGCTCGACGGGCTACGCGCAATCAGCATCCTACTCGTACTGGCCACTCACCTGCTTCCGCTAGGCCCCAAAGCCCTTCACTTGAACTCTATGGCTGGTCCCATGGGAATGAGCCTGTTCTTTACCCTTTCAGGCTATCTGATCGTCAGCACGCTACGGTCCACAGCAACCCTGGAATTCGTCGTAAAGCGGCTCGCCCGGATCCTGCCGCTTTCATATCTGTACATCCTGTTGGTGTTTTTCATTTTTGGATTGAGCGGAAAAGCACTACTCTTCCATCTTGGGTTCATCGTCAATTACAGGGAAGATCAAATGCTGCCGGTGACGGCGCATCTCTGGTCGCTGTGCGTCGAGGTTCATTTCTATATACTCGTCACACTACTCGTCATACTTGGCGGTCGACGGACACTCCTGCTCGTGTGGCCACTCTGCGCTGCAATTACTGTCATACGCATTGCCGGCGGCGTCTACATAGATATACCAACTCACCTTCGCATGGACGAAATTCTTGCAGGCGCCTGTGTTGCCACACTGCCAGTGAGGCATTTCCGGCATCCCACCGCCTCCTATCTCATCTGGATACTGGCGGCCGGCGTCTGGGCCTTGACGTCGCACCCGGATAGCGCATGGCTGCAATACTTTCGCCCGTATGCAGCAGCCCTTTTGCTCTGGGCAACGATCTCCCAGGCATCGAATCGACTGGTCGCGCTGCTTGGCAGCCGAGTGCTTCGCTACCTTGCAGCGACCTCGTACGCGCTCTACATCATTCACCCGCTCACGGCCAATGGATGGTGGAACGCAGGAACCATCTGGGAGCGATATCTTCTCAAGAGGCCGTTAGGGGTTGTTTTCACCTTGATCGTAGCTCACCTGTCCACCTTCTATTGGGAGCGCTTCTGGATACAGAGGGCACGAGGCTGGGTTCGCTCCATGCGTATGAAGAGCGGGCGAGCGGTTGGACGTCCTCAAAATGTCGTGGGGACTTGACTCGGATCTTGCGGATGCTCTTGGCCAGCGGCGCCTTAGGCCCGCGCGTTACCTTATTTGTTCTTCTGGATTGTCAGCCCGCGACAGATTGGTCGAGCTCCTGGAATCATACCCCTTGAGGGGGATCCTCGGAATCTTGACTACATCATTGGGCAGGACAAGGGTCGTTTCGTCCGCCACAAACTCGCGTGTTGTATCACCGTCTCTGCGAACCAGCGTGACGTCGGGCCGTTGAGCTTGACCGGCCAGGCGCTCGCGCGCTTCCGCTGGCGCGCTGATCTCTGCCTCGGCGAGGAGGTCTACCGCCGTCTTGAGGCGTGCCCGAACCTCGGCGAGTTCTTCCTTCGTCTGTTGCAGATCGCGCGTGTTTGACCGGTCCCTCTCGAGGTCGCGCTCTCGAAGCCGCTGTTCGGCAAGGGTGGTATTTTCTTCAGCTCTCACGATTGCCGTTTGCATGCTCATCTTTTCATTCGAAATTTGTGCGGCCGCTCGTTCCAGGTTGAACAAGGTTGGCATGAGGGCGAGGCCCCGCGCCGAGAGTGAGCGCATATCCTTCAGCTGCTGCTGGATGGTGGTGTCCTCTTGCGAAAGGGCCTCAATTTGCCCCCGCAACGATGCAATCTCCCGCTGATACAGCGACTTGATTTCGTCGAGCGCCACCTTCTCTGAATTCGCGGTTTCGTTTGCCAGAGCGAGCGCAGCCTGCTCACTTTCCATAATAGCCAGAATGACGGAATTGTCCTTCTGGTCGTTGAATTCCGACGGCAGGGGAATATCCGAGCGCCCGGCAAGCAGGGCTGTCAGACGCGCTGCGCGCGCTATGAACCGGGTCTGCTTCATGGACAGAGTCCGGATCTCGCCCCTTGCGATTGCGACGTCGCGATCGAGCCGGAAAAGACCGAGTTCGGCTCGATAGTATCCGCCGGCGATTGAAATTGCCTGCAGTACGGTGAGTCCTGGTCGATACGGATACTCTCCCGGTCGCTGGACGTCTCCGACAATGGAAAACGGCCGATACTGAACGATCTCGGCCGCGGCGAGCGGTCGCCCCGCGCCTTCAGAACGCCGCGCGAGCCGGTTGGAGATTTCCTGCGTCAGATCATTCAGGCGCAGGCCAATCACGCTGATATTGCCGATCAGAGGCAATGACACCACGCCGTCCGGAGTGACGGTGTATTCGCCATTCAGGTCCGGCCATTCCTGCACCTTCACTTTAAGGCGATCCGAGATGCCGAGCCTGTAATCCTCTGCGTCGACCGCGGGCGTACCGAGCAGAAGCACGGCCCCCAGAGCGAGGGTAACCTCACGCCAACTTCGCTTCATCATGACTGCTCGCCTTCAGTGTCTTGTGGCCGCTTCCCGCCGAACGGGAACAGGTGATCGCGTCTGGGCCAACGTCTCGGCATCGAGCGAACTCCAAGGTATCTTGTTGATCACGGCGCCAATGACCCTCTCCCGCATGGCCCCCAACGCCCCCAGAGCACGCTCCATCTGCCCTTCCGATGTACGGCCCCATTCCACGACGATCAGCAGATCGTCGAGAATCTGACCCGCCGAGCGAACCTCGACCGCGGACATAAGGGAGGGTAAGTCGAGGATGATCCAATCGTACGACTGGCCACGCTCGCCAGTGATAGCGCTGACGAGATTGCCCCACAGCAAATCGGGGCTCGAGAGCGCTCTGCCTGACGGCAGGAAATCGAGATTGGAACCGACATGTGCCCGGATAACGTCGCTGGCGGCAACTTCTCCGCGCAGTAATTCCTGAAGACCTTCCACTTCCGAACGGTCTGCAGGGCCCGAGATCAGCGGGCTACATCGGGAGGCGTCGACAAAGAGGACCCGCTCCCCATCGCGAGAAATCAGCTTCGCGAACTCCGCAGCAACCGTCGTCTTTCCCTCTCCGTCTTGACAGGATGTTACGCCGACAAATCTCGGTGTTTTTTCTGATTGTTCAAGCACCGCCGAGCGCGCGCGCCGCAGCACTATGTTTTGCAACGTCCAGGCATTTTTGACATCGCGGCCAGTGTTGCTCTTCTTCCCCGCCACTTGCGGCACATATCCGAAGCACTCGGCTGACGTCAGCGCGACGAGTTGGCTCGAGCTCCGCAAGCGTCGATCCAGGAGCGTGAGGGCCAGTCCTGCGCCCAGGCCCAGCATCCCGCCGGCGCCGGCTCCAAGGATAAGTATCAACGGCTCCCCCAGTCCATCCCTGGAGGTGGGCGGAAACGCTTCGCTGATAATCCGGGCCGTCGGACCCAGCACCTTGATTCGTTCTCGCAGAGCGGCACTTGTGGTGACAACCGCATTCGTATCGTTCTGAACCTCAACGAATGCGCTGGCGATCTCATTGGTTAGTCGGGCAGCATCTCCGGCAGCGATCGCTCTGCTACGAACCGAAATGATCTGGCTCGCGCCAACGCGTGCAACCAGCGTGTTCGACCTGAGGTTTCGTATCGCCGCGCGCCTTCTGTCCGCATCCACCCTCTCCTGCCCGGACTCTTGCATCGAGTTCGACAAGGGCCGGTCGGCGGGATCAAGACCCGTCCTGCCAAGGACACGTTCTGAGAAGCCTTTCGGGAGAATGCGCTCGATGACGTCGAGTCCAACTCGGTCGATGACCCGCTCAAGCACGCTGTTTGATCTCAATATTTCGATCGCGCTCTGGATCAGCGAATTTTCGACCAGGATCTGCGTCACCACGGCATCCGGGCCGGACAATTGCAAGGTCGTGTTCGAAATGAGTAGTTCGGAAGAAGCGCTGAAGGCCTGGCTCCTGACGAGGCTGTAGCCGAGCCCCACCAATGATCCCACGGCCGCGGCAATGAGCATCGAGCGACCGATCATCCGCCTGCGCTGCCGCACCTTCATCAAGAATGTTCTCAGGCCCATGCCCTCGCGCCACGCCTCCGATGGCGTTGACGGGTCATCTGCAGGAAGCGTGACGGGCGGACGCCGTCTATTCGCCATATCAAGCATTGCGACCACTCCCCGCGTTCGCGCCACGCGCCCTACGGGTTCCCGAGACCGGGTGCGACAGAAACGATCATGCCGAGAGGTACAACGTGGCTGCAATCACTCCAGAGTAACTAGTCCGTCTGGATCCTCTCCGCGAGGTGAGGTGCTGACCAAAATCACTCCTGAAGATCTTACACTCGAAATGCGATCGAGTGCCCGGGCGCCCGATCAAGTAAACCGGTTCGGACCCGGCGAGAGCTATCCAAAAAACCGTTTCGAACTACTCAGCATGCGAGGGCTCGTCCATCCCGCAAGAGGATGGCTTTCGTCAGTCCACGCTGAATACTCTCCACATCCAATTCGCGCGTAGCGGTGCTCGAAAGAGGTTTGCTTGGTCGCGCACGTCACCTCTCGCGATTTTGATCGATGGCTAAGGTTAAGATGGAGAGGGACGATGTCACTTTCTATGCAGGCACATCCGAGCACTGTTCTTCGACGCTCGCTGAAGCCGGTGGTCCCCAATTTCTCGCGACCTGCTGTTTGCATCCAGGGCTTGCTGTGTGACGTGGTGACGCTTGACGAAGCCCGGCAGTTGACAGTGGCAAGCATCGACGGGTCACAGCGTTGCAGCATCGTCACGCCGAATGCGGACTTCTTGCGACTCATCCGCGCCGATCCCGAGTTTAGGGATGCGGTGCTTGCCAATGATCTCTCCATCATCGACGGATTGCCGCTCGTCTGTCTGGCTCGAGCGCTTGGTATACCGGTCCGAAATCGGGTTTGTGGATGCGACCTGTTTGATACCCTGATGCATCAAACGAATAGAAGTGTTAGTGCCTTCTTCTTCGGTGCGACTGACGAAGTTGGACGGCGTGTACAGGAACGTCTCGACGAGATGCGATCTGGTTTGCGGTGCGCCGGGCTATGCGCACCTGGCTTTGGCTCCGTTGAGTCGATGAGCACCCCTGCCATCCTCGACTCCATTAACAAGACAGACCCCGACCTCCTGGTCGTATCTGTCGGCGCGCGGAAAGGACTGTTGTGGCTTAGCCACAATGAGCATCTGCTCTCGGCGCCGATCATTTGCAATCTTGGAGCTACGATCAACTTCGTCGCAGGAACCGTACGGCGCGCACCTGCCCATTTTCGACGCTATGGACTCGAATGGCTATGGCGTATCAAGGAAGAGCCGAAGCTCTATGTTCGATACGCGTTCGATCTCGCCACCCTGCTCTCCGTGCTTATTCGCGAGATCTTGCCGTGCCTGATCGCGCGTGCGCTCCATCAGCCGTCGCCCGCACAGCTATCGGCGGCACGCCTGCAACATTCGCATCGGGGCTCTGAGGACCTTCTGGCATGTTCGGGTGCCTGGACTAAGGACAATCTCGCGCCCTTGCGGGCTGCGCTGACGGCCGCCACACACGATGAAAGCAACATCACCGTAGACCTCGATGCCGTCACGTTCCTCGATGCCGCCTTTCTCGGCCAGATACTTCTCGCCTATGGTTACCAGCGGCGGGTGCATCGCGGCTTCGTTCTTTGCGCAACCAACCCGAAGGTCAGGAAGGCGCTGCGGCATCATGGCTGCGGCTTTTTGCTTGTGAGCAGTCGGGAAGGTTCCGCAGAGCGATCGATCAGACCGCGCCATCGGTTCGCGGGCCTGGATGCGGCGCACCACTTTTGGAAGCGAATGTTCAACACTGACGGTACCGGTTGGCTTCACTTTCACCGACACTGAGGTCTGTCTTGTTCACAGGGATACTCGCCACAATCCTGGAACTGGCTGCCGTCGGTCTCGTTCTCGCGACCCTGGCCCTCGTGATGCAGACAGGCGCGGCCCTTCTCCTCCGTGATCGCCCGCTCCCCATCGCGTCACACCGCCCTTTGATTGCGGTATTGATTCCGGCCCACGACGAAGAGATGGATATCCAGGCGACCGTGTATCGTATCAAGGAGGAGCTGTCGCCGAACGACCGGCTTTTGGTCATTGCAGATAACTGTGCCGACAGAACCGCCCTACTGGCGACGCAAGCGGGTGCGGAGGTTGTTGTAAGAAATGACCGCGATCGGCCCGGCAAGGGCTTTGCTCTTGCCGCCGGTCTTCGCCACATTGCCACGATGCCCCCTGAAATCGTCCTGTTCATAGACGCGGATTGCCAGACCAACCCGGGCGGGATCGAATTGCTGGCTCGCGCGTGCGACGCCGCGAAGGGACCGGTGCAAGGGCTTGATCTTATGGTCGCAAATCCCCGCGTTCCCGCCTCCCCACGCTTGCGCTTGGCCGAGTTCGCGTGGCGCATCAAGAATGATCTCCGCCCGACAGGTTATGCCCGCCTCGGCCTTCCCTGTCAGCTGCTCGGAACGGGAATGGCAATGCCGTGGCGGCTCGTCAGGCCCGATCTATTCGCGACGGGCCACTTGGCCGAAGACATGCTCTTTGGTCTGGAACTTGCGCTTGTTGAACGCCCGCCTCGATTTTTCCGCGCGGCGCGCGTGACCAGCTATTTTCCCGACAATCAACGTGGTCAAAGTCAACAAAAGGAACGATGGGTGCAAGGACACCTCGGCCTGATCATCAGCCACTTGCCTCGCCTCATCTATCAGGGATTGCAACGACGCGACGTTGGTCTGCTCGCGCTCGCGGCTGACATTGCCATTCCCCCGCTCGGCATGCTTGCGCTGGCCAACATGCTTCTGTTGAGCTCCTGCCTCGCCCATATGGTCATGGCGGGCAGCATTGTCCCGGTCGCCGTTGCCGCACTCGCCAGCTGCTTATTCCTGTTCTCGCTTGCAACAGCCTGGCATCTCTGCGGGCGCGACCTGATCGGCCTGAATGAAGTCAAGCAACTACCACGGCACATCATCATGGTGATGAGGCCGATCATGAAACTGGCCCGGGGACAAAGGATGCCATGGATCAGGGCGGAGCGGATTGGACGACCTCGACTTCCGCACTAATCTCGTGCCGAACTGACGACCTTCCACCGAGCCGAGTCGGTCCGGCTCAGCCGGAAAAGCATTCGCCCGAAAGATGAAGTCCTCGTCAAGCGCTTAAGGAAGCGGCGGGTATCGTAGCGCGCGACGCAAGCATGGAGAAGAACGGCACGCGCCTCGGCATTTTGTCCGTGATCGAGCAGCTGGCGCGCATACTCCAGCATCAGGAAATTTGCGTAGCGGTCGGCACTCTCGACCAATACCGGGGGGACCCTGCCGTCTCGCATGAGCCCGGGAAGGCGTTGCGCAAAGAGTGGAACGACAGGTCGGTTGCTCGATGAACACGCGTCGGCATAAGTTGCCGACAATCTCGCATTGTAGAAGAACGGCCCTCGGCACGCCAACCGGCACCACATGTCGATATCCTCGCCGGTCGTGATCCCTTCAGCGAAGAGCCCTGCCTGGAGCAATTCGTCCCTGCGAACCATGATCGAGCTCGAACTTGCGGGATAGTTGCTGTTGCGCAGTGCGAATGAAAAATAGTCATCCACCATCTGCGGCCGAACCGCCGCATCAATCAAGGGCTGGCCGGCGCGGCTTTCCAGCCGCAGATTGCTGATTGCGGCAATTGCTGCAGTCTCCTTCAACGGCTGCAACAGTCCTTGCAGGTGTTCCGGTGACCACAGATCGTCCGCATCCAGGAATGCAATCCATTTCCCTTGCGCGGCTGCAATTCCACGATTCCTGGCCGCCGATACTCCGGCATTCTTCTGCCGGATGAGGCGCAGGTCGCAGACGCCAGCCTCTTTCACAAGCTCAGCGCTCCCGTCCGTTGATCCGTCATCGATAACAATCAACTCGAAATCACTCTGCTCCTGACTTGCCACCGAAGAAAGGGTCTTCAGGATACAATGAGCTTTGTTGTAGAGCGGAATTACGACGGAAATGACAGGGGCTCGCGACGTCATCGGATCTCCCTAAGGACACGATTTAGCAGCAGACGAATGTGCTGGGGCACAACCGCTGCACGGTCGCTGACAGCCGACGCCTGGCATTATGCGTCTCAATTCACCCAGCGCAATTGACCAATTGAGATTGTCCAGCGATGGCGGACTAACCCTCTCGCCTGCACACATCCGCCGAGAATTTGGTTGATCGCGATTTGGGCTGAAAGCAGGTCAATCAGCTTGTCAAGTTCAGCGCCAGTTTACAGTTTACGTCGCTCGCGCAACCTCCGCGAAACTCAATGAGTGAAGTTCACGATAAAGATGCATGCGGAGCTAGCTCGACTCGCAAATGGGAGCGGATGGCAGGAACCAATAGTCACCGCCCGTGTTTCCTCGGCGGTTCATTGGCAACCATCGTTGCTGTCGTCAGAAAGGACCGACAATGGCGTTAAGAACGTAAGCTTCCCTTCCCGTTCGAAACAATGTTCCACCACCGTGACCTCTACGGTTGCTCTAGCTAATCCATCAGAACTAGCTCGTTCGGCTTGCTGTCAAATTGCGAGGCGATGTTCGGCCTTTGTAATACCTTTGCAATAACTTGTGTTTCGGCAGATTGGCATTTTTAACATTTGACATGTCCCCAGCTATCCGGATCGGGTGTAATGAACGAATTCGGGAACAAAGTGGAAACCGCTGATAACGCAACTGTACTCAAAGCACCTTCTTCCGAAGGAGTGACTGACAAAGGTTCTACTTCCATTTGAGGCGAGTTATGTCAAATGAGCCGGTAGTACCAACGTTCATCCTGGAGGATGATGGAATATTTCGAGAGGGCCTCCGCCTCATCCTATCGAGAACCTGCTTCCGTCCGCAGAGCTGCGGAATTGAACTCGAGGATCTCGGCACACTGCCGTACGATGGACCTTTTTTGATAATTGTCCGCGTTGGGCCGAGCCGGGACCTCATCTGCAGGAGAATAAGAACTCGTTGCCCGCTCTCGTTTATTACAGCCGTGGGCGATGAGACGTGCTCTCAGTATCTGAAAAGCGCGTTGGATGAGGGCGCAAACGCCGCGCTCTTCAGTTCAATCACGTCAAGAGCTCTCGTGAGTTCGCTGCACGCGGTCACGAACGGACAGCTCAGAGTGATAGACGCGCGGCTCTGGTCAACTGGGACTGAACTGCATCAAGTCTCGACACTTGCAAATGTCGCACAGGGTGATCCAATCGTTGAGGCAGACTCACACCTCTTAAAACAGCTGTCGGCGCGCGAAATTGCTATTCTTGATCGGATTGTCAGAGGCGACTCCAACAAGCATGTAGCGTTACATTTCAAAATCGCCGAGCCCACCGTTAAAGCTCACGTCAAGGCTATCTTTCGCAAGATCAGTGTGACGAACCGCACTCAAGCCGCGATCTGGGCAATGAATCATCGGCTGAACGTGTCATCGGGCACAGAAGGGATCGCTGAACATTTGCATGGTGCGCAGGAATTGAACGGATCGATCGAGAGCAACGGTGCTTCCGCCGTGTGAATCCATCCCAAATTTCGGCCGGGTCTGCGACCAACGCCGGTCGGACTTCGAGGGCATCGTCTCGGAACGCGTTGATGCCCCGGATCGGTCGGAGCTCAACCGGCGTGCCTATGCCGCGAGACGCGGCACTTGGCGACACAACTCGACAACGTCAGCCGTGACTTTCTCAAGATCGTAAGGTTTGTCCCATCGCCGCACTGGAAGCGGTCGGGGATGTTCTCGGCACCATAGCCAGTCGTGGAAATGAAGGGCTTTCCGTCGCGCATAAGGTCGTCCGCGACCGGAAAGGCTGAGCATCCGCGCAGGTTGATATCGAGCACGGCGACATCGAAACCATCGTGCTCGATAGACATCGCGTCGACGAGTGCAGTGACCGGCCCGATCACATGAGCGCCGAGCGTCCGCAGAGCGTTCGCCAAGTCGTCTCCAATAAGATACTCGTCCTCGACGATTAGAACTCGGCAGTCCTTCAAAAACGCCTCGCTGTGGTGGACCATCTGTTCCACCTGTGCCTACCGTAAATCACATCCGGCCATATTGATGGTGCAGTCCAGCCAGGATCGGGCGGCAGACGATATTCCCGGCCCACTCAACGCCGCGAGG
>NZ_LGHM01000123.1 GCF_001908185.1 Bradyrhizobium sp. AS23.2 | reverse complement strand
ACCCCATCAGGCGACGGCCACCGCGCCGATCCCGTACAGAAGCAGGTTCCCGGCGAGTGGATGACGCAAAAAGGGATTGACTAACTCAGGCCCGTTACAGAAGCCCGGATGCAGCGAAGCGAAATCCTGGAACGTGCGCCAAATGCAGTGATCCCGGATTGCGCGGAGCCTGTCATCGGGCGGCGCTTCGCGCCGACCCGTTGGCTCCATCCAGGCTACATGCTTCGCGCCGGTTGACCCGTCGGGCAAAACAACGGCACAATGGCATCATCTAGAGACTGCCGGGGACGAAGATATAGATCCCTTCGAACCCTTGATCTGAGTCAAGCCGCCTCGTGCGGCGCATCCAAGAATAGCGATAGGTCGTCGCACACTGGGCCCAAACATAGTGGGGGGCACGGAGCGACTGAAATGCCGCTGTTGGCGTATTTGTGGAAGGTCGGCGCGGCGTTGCTCGCGCTCCTGTTTGTTGCGGACTTTTTTCTGCCCAAGGCACCCCTTGAGGCACCGCCTGCCGAGAAGACGGCCGAGGATCGGCAAGCCATACGCATTCACTCGGATCGCAAATGGCCCGAGCGCGTGGAACTCGATACGAACCAGCCGACAATCTTCGCGGCGACGCCCGAGCTCCCGATCACGCAACCTGCGGCCATCCGGGCAGACACTCCGGCAGTCGCCGATGCGCTCGCCATGGCCCGCACAGAATCGAGCCCGCGCGAAACCGTCAATCGCAAGCAACCGCGCAAGGCGCAACACATTGCGACGCGACCGAAACGACACGCGTCGCCGCAGATGCTTCTGGCGGCGCGCCAAGGGCAGTTTGCGTGGTTTGGCTACTACCGGTACTGGTGATCGTCGCCGGGGCATCGCCGCAGTAAATCGCGCGAGCGTCCACGTTGCGCCAGGCCGTAGACTCATAAACACGTAGCCACAGGCGAATAGAAGCGAGTTGGACCATGCCGAGGAAGTTGGGGGCGAGCTTGTCATAGCAAGTAGCAACGCGGCGAAAGTGCTTCAGCTTCGAGAAGACCCGCTCGATCAGATTGCGCTCGCGGTAGAACCTTGGGCGGTTGGTAAGTCCCTTCCGACAAAGGCCCGGTTGCTAACTTGGTTGAAACGAAATACGCGTTGGCAATGATTACGATTAGATCTTCCCGGCCCGGCGAGGGTGAGCGCGCAGTCGAAATCTGGCGGGGCGCGGTTGACGCTACGCATGACTTTCTGTCGCCGCAGGATCGCCTTGCCATCGATGAGATGGTGTGCGGCTTTCTGCCCCAAGCTCCGCTCTGGCTTGCCGTGGATGCTAATGATTACCCGCTGGCCTTCATGCTCATCGACAACGGACACATGGAGGCACTGTTCGTCGATCCAGCTTGTCGCGGAACTGGTATTGGCGCCGCGCTCGTGCGCCACGGCCTTGCGCTTCATCCAAAAATGACAACCGACGTTAATGAACAGAACGGTCAAGCAGTTGGCTTCTATGAAAAAATGGGATTCAGGCGCACAGGCCGTTCGCCACTCGACGGGCAGGGCAAGCCTTATCCGCTCATCCACTTGGAATATCTGAACTAATTGATCGGTCGCCAACCATCGATCTTGATAACTCATAACGCCGAATTTTATGGGTTCACGCCCTAGATCAAAGGCATCGTGGCGGCTCAAGATAGTTGCCGCTGACGCAGCTTTCGTCCGGGCGTAGTCCGCGTGGCGTCGCGCTCGATTCTGGCAACAGCTTCATCACACTGCCAGATGACGCGCTGCAACTTTCCTCATTGCAGCGCGGGCCGGACGCACCAAATTCTGCGCTGCCCATTGGTACAATGAACCTTAGGACGATAGTCATCGATTCCACTTTCGAACAATCTCGATAGGAGCGGAAACGAGGCGGCGCGACACTGTCCCCGTGTCACATGCGCTGCGGCTGACAAACCCGATCGCCACCGGATTGAGGAGTTGGTCCAATGCAGGTGCACTTGACCTCTGCCTCTCTGCCCCGCCCACATTCCCTCAGCGAATTCGGAATGGCTGCCGCCTCGAATTCGAGGATTTTCCTGAGCGAGTTTACCTACAGGCGTGGCAGCGAGATCTACGGCGAGAAGGAGCCCGCCGAATATATCTACCAGGTCAAGTCGGGCGCAGTGCGAAGCTACAAGCTCCTGTCCGACGGGCGCCGGCAGATCGGTGCGTTTCACGTCCCCGGGGACATCTTCGGACTGGAGAATGGCGGCGTCCATCGCTTCACGACGGAAGCCTTGGTAGACACGACCGCGCGTCTGATCAGGCGGGAGAGCCTTGACGCTGTCGCCGGAAGCGACGGCACCTTGACCATGAGCCTGCTCTGCATGACCACGACGAACCTCCGGCATGCGGAAGACCACATGCTTCTGCTCGGACGGAAGACGTCGCTGGAGCGAGTCGCCGCCTTCCTCATCGAAATGGACAGGCGGCTTACCGCCGCGGGGATCCTCGCGCTGCCGATGCCGCGGCGCGACATTGCGGATTATCTCGGTCTGACGCTCGAGACCGTCTCGCGGTCGCTATCGCATTTGCGCGAGCTCGGCGTCCTCGACTTCATCGACAACAACCAGCGTCACATCGTTCTGCTGGACAGGAAGCAACTCGCCGCACTCGACCGTCAGAACTGACGCCGGAAGTGAAATACTTTCCCTAGGGCTTCCCATGAAAAAGGCCCCGGTCCATGCCGGGGCCTTAAGTTTACTGGGAAGACTGGTGCTCAATAGCGAGCCGCGATCGGTGCTCCGTAACCGCCGAAGCGATAGTTGAACCGAACGGTGACCATGTCCACGTCCTGGCTGACTCGGTCATTGAGCACAGCCGCTAGGCGGGGATCGACCACCGAGAACGAATTATTATTGTTCCCCATCCACAGATGGTCGTATTCAACGCCGACCGACCAGTTGGGCGCAAAGCCATACTCGAAGCCAACACCCACGGTGCCGCCCCACCGGGTACTGCTTGCCGAGACCAGACCGATCCCGGTTATATTGTCGAATATGGTCAATTTATTGCCAGTCACGGCCGCGCCGCCTTTCACGTAGAGCAGCGCTGCGTTCCACGCCCAACCGATTTGGCCTGTGAAAAGGCCAATGCCGTCGGTTTTCGCTGTGGTTGAAAGCGTCGGATCGAACAGGCTGACGCGCGTGTTCTTGATGTCGGCCCAATCGCCCTGGGCTTCCAATCCGAACACAAACTGATTGGTTTGCCAGCGATACCCAATTTGCCCGCCAACTACGCCTCCGGACCGATCACCGCACCCGCTCGCGATCGTTCCCAAGGTCGTGACGAAATCCACGCAATTGCGGGTTTGGCCCCATCCGCCGTTCGCGCCGATGTAGAACCCGCTCCAGTTATAGATCGCCACCACCGGTGCCGGCGGAGGAGCCTTGACAGCCATGTCGGCCGCCATAGCCGGAGCCGCCACGCTTAACGCCGCGAAGCCGATCGCAGCCATAACGAGCCTTTTCATCATTACGTGTCCCCTTTGCTCAGATCTCATTCAACAAAGATGCGCCTATGCAAGCTGGCGTGCATAAGTTCTGCGAACATCCAGAAGTTTAAGCGACAGGGGGCTTCGGGCCCGTATCAAAATGGCAACACTGACTAGCCATCGTTATGCACGACAACGTGCTTAGTCGGTGTTCTGAGCTCCGGCCGGCGGTCCGCCCTCTTGTTCGCCGGCGAGCCATGCCTGGATGGAAGACGATGGAATGATGCGCTTGGGAACGTGGGGGTTGATCGTGCCTGCAAATACAGCGAGGCCTTCATCGAGCTTTTGGCGCGCGAACAGCTTGGCCTCGTCTTCCGTGGCAAAGGTCTTCGTCTCACGCGGGCTCCGCAGCCTCGGCAGGATCCCGCGCCTTTGAACTTCAAAGGTGACGTACCAGGTCGGGATCATTGCACCCCCAACATTCACCAACCCCAACCGTCTCCGTTATGGTGCGACTGCCATGCGGACGCTTGATTCAGATCAAATCGGCGTTCGATGCGTCCGATTGACACGCC
Source organism: Bradyrhizobium sp. AS23.2 (assembly GCF_001908185.1). Classification (GTDB taxonomy): domain Bacteria; phylum Pseudomonadota; class Alphaproteobacteria; order Rhizobiales; family Xanthobacteraceae; genus Bradyrhizobium. The sequence goes on along the minus strand of NZ_LGHM01000123.1, from coordinate 4,922 downwards.
GGACAGAATAGCGACAGGAGGACACCAACCGGGAATTGGCAGGACGCCCCCAGCTTGCCAGCACTGAGCGCCTGTTGGCCATGGATTTTTTTAGCACGAAGAGGCTGACCGCCGAGAAACTGGGCGAAGATCACCTCGCGGACCTCGTCGCGCTGCATCTCAATGCCGAAGTCTCCCGCGATCTCGGCGGCGTACGCTCGGCGGAGGCGACGAAGGCCTATCTCGCTGTCAACATGGCCCATTGGGACCAGCACGGCTTCGGGCTGTGGGTGCTGCGGACGAAAGACGGGGCGTTCGCCGGGCGGGCGGGGATCCGGCATATCCTCGTGGATGGCGTCGACGAAATCGAGATTGCCTACACGTTCAAACACGAATTCTGGGGTAAGGGATTTGCGAGTGAGATCGCGACTGCGCCGACGGACATTGGGCTCTCGCAACTCGAGCTGCCCTCCCTGATCGGTCTGGTCTTTGTCGGGAATGGCGCATCGCGCCGCGTGCTGGAGAAGTCGAACTACATCATCGAGAAGAACACGACGCATCACGGCGAGGACGTCGTGATCTACCGTATCCGGCGGTGAGGGGCGCATCGGTCGGATCGGACATAGCCCCACATCATCAATCGTTATCTGGATTGACGTTGAATGAATTCTGACGCGGAGAACATCGTAGGATTGTATCGCCGGCACGCGAAGGCATGGTTGTGCCAGCGGGGGCGACATCTGATGGAGCGCAAGTGGCTTGATCGATTTGTCGCGCAGCTGCCCTCCAAACCGAATGTGCTCGACATCGGTTGCGGTCCCGGAGAGCCAATCGCGCGCTATCTGCTTGAAAGGGGGGGCGCGGTCACAGGGATCGATGCTGCTCCAGAAATGATCGAAATTGCCAAAGGCCATTTTCCCGACGCCACCTGGCTCGTTTCGGACATGCGCTCCTTGAGCCTGAACGCAACGTTCGACGGCTTACTCGCCTGGAACAGCTTCTTTCATTTGAGTCCCGCGGACCAACGTCAGATGTTTCCGATTTTTCGGCGACATGCCGTCGGTGGCGCAGCACTGATGTTCACCAGCGGCCCGTCCTTCGGGGAAGCCATGGGGACTTTCCAGGGCGAGGCGCTATATCATTCAAGTCTCGATGGGACTGAATATCGCCAATTGCTCGACAGCAACGGCTTCGATGTTGTCGAGCATGAGGTCGAGGACCCCGAATGCGGCCGACACACCGTCTGGATCGGGCGTTTACGCAACACGGCTTCACTACCTGGCGTCAGCTCGTAGCATGGTAGGGGCCTCGCGAAATCCATCATGCCCCAGCACGCTTCGAGGCGTCGATGAATTTCGCAAGAGCTCTACCCATCCCTCCTGGCGAGCGCGACATTGACCGTCGACGACGGCGCGAACGCCCGGACTGGACCGGCCCGGCCGCGTTCAAGCAGGATTCCAGCATCTGATAGGGAACTACGGGGAACAAAAGGACCTAAGTTGAGCGCAGCGAGTGGATTCGTTTCCGGCGGACTGCAGCACTGATGTGGCAGCGCTCGTGCCGTTCGGTGGTCAGTCAAGAATCAGTCTCGCCATTGATCAACAGCAAGGGATCGAGACATGATGATGAAAGCATTCTTCCTTGTGAAAGACGAAGCACTGATCCGGATGATGCTCTCTGACATGATCGAAGAACTCCGTCATCGCGTTGCGGCTGAGGCAGGAACAATCGACAAGGCGATGTCGCTCGCACGGAGCTGCGAGTTCGACGTCGCCATCCTCGACGTCAATCTCAATGGAGCAAATATCGCGCCGGTGGCGGAAATCATTGCGGCGCGGAATATCCCCTTCCTGTTTGCCAGCGGCTACGGCATCGACGGCATGGCGGAGGCATTCATGGACAGGCCCGGGCTGCGCAAGCCATTCCAGATCAAGGAGCTGGACCGCACGGTCAGGTCGCTGCTGAGCGGCACCGATGAAACCATCGCGTGATGCGGGGGCGTAAGGTTCACAGCTTCATGAGAGCAGCGACGAGCCGCTCGGGCTGAAACGGCTTTTCGAGAAGCACGCTGTTGGGCACGCCTTGCGACTTCCAAAATTCCGCGCCCTCGTCCCCCGTCATATACACGACCGGAAGGTTCGGATCTTTTTCTCTGATGCGCCGGGCCACATCCCAACCGTTCAGCCTGCCGCCGAGGTAGACGTCGGTCACGAGCGCCCTGTGATTCTTCCCTCTCGCGACAAAAGTAGTGATCGCCTCCTCGCCGGAAGAGAGGATGTCGGATGAAAACCCGGCTTCCGCCAGCGCGTCCTCGAGCACGCCCTGGAGCGGATATTCATCCTCCACGATCAGGATCGAGGGTGGTTCCGACATATGTTCCAGCTCGTGCAAAGTACAACATCCGATTTTGACTTTCTGACGTTCGGCGCGGCTTGGTGGAGTGAAACCTGAACAGCCATTCAAGAAAGTTTCTCTCCGGTTCCTGCAACAGGCTGTGGCGGCAGCCGTTGACTCGCGACGAAGCAGAAGGAGGAGGAACAGATGAAGAAGCTGACTTACGCTCTCGTGGCGGCAACGACGCTTGCAATCGGTGCCCCCACCATCGCCAATGCGGCCGGCTTCGGCGTCTATATTGGCGGCGACCGGGACTACTACGGCGACCGCTATGATGGCCCGCGTGCACGCATTTACGGGCATGACCGCGGCTGGCATCATGGCTGGTACTACCATGATCGCGACTACGACCGCGGCGTTGTGATCCGTCGACATCATTGGGACGATTAGTGCTGGCGGCACGATCGAACAGCACGATCGAACAAGGAGGCCTCGCTTCGGCGAGGCCTTTTTGTGTTGGGCGCATAGTGCCGCTACAGCGGCAACCGGATCTTCGCCTTGAGGCGGTCCCGGATTGCGCGGAGCCTGTTATCGGGCGGCGCTTCGCGCCGACCCGTTGGCTCTATCCGGGCTACGGACGTCTACCTGAAATACCCCAGCACCAGATCGAGATCCGAGCTGCCGGCGACCGTGCCGTTCAGCTCGGCGTCGATGACGCGGCGGCAGGCTTCGATCGCGGCATGGTCGCCGAGATCGTTGGCGGCCTCCAGCACGAGCCAGGCGGCATCGACCGAGGCCTTGTCCGGAGCCGATCCGCCGGCATCGGCGTTCAGGCTCTTGTTGAGAGTCTTGTTCGGATTCTTGCGTACCGCGGTGCCGAATTGAGGCAACATTGCAAATACTCCCCTTCGAATTCCGGGATGATGCTCAGTGAACCTGCTCAGTGTACTTGCTCAGTGTACTTGGAGCTCGGGCTGACGGCCCGTGGCGGTATCGGCACCCGCGCTGCTCTTGCGCGACTGGTAGAACTTCAGAATGCTGCGCGACGTCTCGATCTTGAGCCGGCCGAAATCGCGCTCGTTGTCCTGCAGGTCGCGCGCCGTGATCAGATGATCCTTGGCGCCGAGGAACAGGAGCGACATTGTCGTGTCCCAGGAGAAGTCGAGCGCCTTGCACAGAACCAGCAGCATCTCGCGATTGCGGTCCATCACCGCGCGCTCGATCACGTCGACCGGCAGCGCCGACAGCAGCGACAGGCCGATCTGGACCTCGTCGAAGCGGTGCTGGCGCGCATAGTTCGAGATCGAATCCTGGTTGAGATTGCCCTGCCGATACTGGGTCGTCACCACGCGCTTGGCGACGAAGTAGCTGCGCGAGGATGGACCGAACTTGGATTGCAGGTCGCCGGTGACCTCGGTCACCGAGCTCTGGATCTGCGCCATCATCTCGGGGCGCTCACTCTCGAGGCGGCGGCGGACGTCCTCCGAGGCTTTCGAGATGAGCTGCTGGAAGATGTGCCGCGGCACGTCCTTGCGCAGGCCGAGCTGCTCGGCGAGGATCGAGTCGCCCTCGGCGCGGCGGACCATGTGCAAGAGGCCCGAGCCGGAGAAGCGCGCGCCCTCGTTCTTCACGACGGAGGTCACGACCTCGTGGTTGCCGCGCTTGACCAGCACGTCGGTCACCGCTTCGCCGATCGACTTGCGCTGGGCGATCGCGAGCAGGTGCGACTGGCCCTTGGTCAGGGCGCTCTGGACCAGCATCTTCTCGTCGATACGATTGGAGTCGCGCAGCACGTGGCCGGCGACCTCGATCTCGTCGTCGAGGGCGAGTTTTTCGATGACGTTGAACGGGGCGTGATCGCAGGCCGACATCAATTCCGAAAGCTGCGCACGCGCGGCGACCTCGATCTCGTCGGCAAGCCGGCCGATGACCTCGCCGAACATGCTGATCTCGTCGTCGCTGTAGCGGCCCGTAATCAGAATGTCGGTCGCATGCCACAACGCCCGGGCCCGGCTTTCGTCGGTGCCACGTGCGATCGCGTCGTCCAGATCCTGCAGAAGCGATTTCGCGCCGTTCATCTCGATAACCCCAGTTCTTCCCAGTTCTTGGCGAGCCGTCCCGCTTGTGCTGGCAGGACGCCGAATTTCTCTGAGAACGACGCTAGAGATCAAACGCGAGAATTCAGTAAAATCGGCAAATCAGTTTTGCCGACAAAAACTCATTAAAATGCGAGCGGATGTGTTTACCGGCACGCAAGGCCTGCGCGGCGCAGGGTGGCGACGACTGCGAACCTGCTCGGCCTTATGGTTCGAGACGCGCCGTAAGACGGCGCTCCTCACCATGAGGGTCTAAGATTCCGCCACGAAACAAGACCCCATCCTGAGGAGCCCGCCAACGGCGGGCGTCTCGAAGGATGGCCGCAACGAGGCTACCGCCTAGTCATTTTCGATGCGGTAGTCCTGGCCCTACGGATTTGACGGCGTCAGGACCAGCGGCGGCTTCGGTCTGGGCTTTACGGGCGGTGGGCCCGGGGCTGGCCGCACCTCGATCGGCGGCGGCAATGGTGCGACCTGCTGGCTTGCGAGCGGCGGGCTCGGCGCGGCGGGAGC
>NZ_LGHM01000122.1 GCF_001908185.1 Bradyrhizobium sp. AS23.2 | reverse complement strand
ACGTGACATGGCTCTGGTCAGGGGACATACTTTGTCCGGCGATCTCCGCCCAAGACTCGCAGCACTCAATCCAAGCACTTGCACTTTCAATGAGTTGCGAGAGGGACTAGGGGACGTACTTTTCCTGTGGCCGCAACAAGACGACGGGAGGTATCGAGCACATCCGGACATTGCGATTCGCTTTCTAGCCTCCTGCCGGGATCTGCCCGCGCAGGATAACTGGCGGAGATGCGACACGACGCAACGGCTTTGCGCGGGCCGACGTCGGAAAATCCCAGAATCGGCAAGCTTATGAAGAGCGAGGGACGATCATGATCAAGGTGAAGATCAACGGCCAGGAACAGAGCTGGGACGGCGACCCGGATCTCTCGTTACTCTGGTTCCTGCGTGACGAGGCCGGGCTCACCGGCACCAAATACGGCTGCGGCGAGGCCCTGTGCGGCTCCTGCACGGTCATTGTCGACAAGGAAGCGGTGCGCGCCTGCATCACATCGATCAACGACGTCGCGGGGCGCGAGGTCACCACGATCGAGGGGCTGCATCCGAACGGCGATCATCCCGTCCAGAAGGCCTGGCGCCAGCTCAACGTTCCCCAATGCGGCTTTTGCCAGACCGGCCAGATCATGCAGGCCGCCGCACTGCTGATGGACAACCCCAAACCCTCACACGACCAGATCCGCCAGGGCATGTCCGGAAACATCTGCCGCTGCGGCTGCTACCAGCGCATCGAGAACGCCGTCTATCTCGCATCGACGGGAGTGTGACATGAATTTCATCGACAACCCCGGGAAGCTTCGTGGCTTCGAAAAGAACATCCGTGTCGAGAAGGTCTCGCGCCGCAGTATCCTGAAGGGACTCGGCGTCAGCGGCGCCTTCGTGCTCGCCGCGCCCGTGATGTCGCGCCAGGCGTTTGCCTATGAGACCGGCGCCGGCAAGATGCCGCATGGCGTCGTGGTCGATCCGCGCGTCTTCGTCGCGGTCGCCTCCGACGGCACCGTCACCATCATCGCCCACCGCTCCGAGATGGGAACCGGCGTGCGCACCAGCCTGCCGCTGATCGTGGCGGAGGAGATGGAAGCCGACTGGTCCAGGGTGAAGGTGGAACAGGCTCATGGCGACGAGGTCAAGTACGGCAACCAGGACACCGACGGCTCGCGCAGCACGCGGCATTACCTGATCCCGATGCGCCAGATCGGCGCTTCCGCCCGCATCATGCTGGAGCAGGCCGCGGCAAAGCGCTGGGGCGTGCCGGCGACCGAGGTCAAGGCTGTCAATCACGAGGTGGTCCACAGCGCCAGCGGACGCAAGCTCGGCTTCGGCGAACTCGCGGCCGATGCCGCCAAGGAATCGGTGCCGAGCATCGAAGGCCTCAAGCTGAAGGACCCCAAGGACTTCCGCTATCTCGGCAAGGGCCAGGTCAGCATCGTCGACCTCCACGACATCACCACCGGCAAGGCACGTTACGGCGCCGACGTGCGACTACCAGGCATGAAGTATGCCGTGATCGCGCGCCCGCCGGTGACCGGCGGCAAGCTGGTCTCGTTCGATCCGGACGCGGCGCTGAAGGTGCCAGGCGTCGAGAAGGTGATGCAGGCCCGCGGCTGGCCGTGGCCGTCGAAATTCCAGCCGCTCGGCGGCGTTGCCGTGATCGCACGCAACACCGGTGCGGCGATCAAGGGCCGCGACGCGCTGAAGCTGGTCTGGGATGACGGCGCCAACGGCAAATACGACTCGGCCGCCTATCGCAAGGAGCTCGAGGACGCAGCGCGCAAGCCCGGCCTCGTCGTGCGCCAGGAGGGCGACGCGGACGCCGCCCTGAAGGGCGCCGACAAGGTCGTCGTTGGCGAATATTATCTGCCGCATCTTGCTCATGTCAGCATGGAGCCGCCGGTGGCGGTCGCCGACGTCAAGGGCGACAAGGCGGAGATCTGGGCGCCGGTGCAGAGCCCCGGCGGCGCCCGCGAGGACGTCGCCAAGACGCTGGGCATCCCCGAGGACAACGTCACCGTCAACGTGACGCTGCTCGGCGGCGGCTTCGGCCGCAAGTCGAAATGCGACTTCGCGCTCGAGGCCGCGCTGCTGTCGAGGGAACTCGGCGCGCCCGTGAAGGTGCAATGGACGCGCGAGGACGACCTGCACCACGACTTCCTGCACACCGTCTCGGTCGAGCGGATCGAGGCGGGGCTCGACAAGGACGGCAAGGTGATCGCCTGGCGCCACCGCAGCGTGGCTCCCACCATCGCCTCGACCTTTGCCGCCGGCGCAAACCACGCGGCACCTTTCGAGCTTGGCATGGGCCTCGTCGACATGCCGTTCGAGATCGCCAACATCTCCTGCGAGAACCCAGAAGCGGCCGCGCATACGCGCATCGGCTGGTTCCGCTCGGTCTCGAACATCCCGCGCGCCTTCGCCGTGCAGTCGATGGTCGGTGAAATCGCGCATGCCACCGGCCGCGACCAGAAGGAGACTCTGCTCGCGCTGATCGGTACGCCCCGGATCGTCAAGCCGGCGGTGAAGGACTTGTGGAACTATGGCGAGCCCTTCGACAGCTACCCGATCGACACCGCACGCCTGCGCAAGGTGGTCGAGCTTGTCGCCGAGAAGGGCGAATGGGGCCGTCAGGTGCCCAAGGGCCACGGCCTCGGCATTGCCGTGCACCGCAGCTTCGTCAGCTACATCGCGACCATCATCGAGGTGGTGGTCGACGACAAGGGCAAGCTGACGGTGCCGCGGGTCGACACCGCGATCGACTGCGGCAGCTATGTCAACCCCGAGCGCATCGCCTCGCAGATCGAGGGCGCGGCGATCATGGGGCTGAGCCTGGCCAAGTATGGCGAGGTCACCTTCAAGGACGGCAAGGTGGAGCAGAAGAACTTTGACGACTTCCCGGTCATCAGGATGGACGAGTCTCCTGTGGTGACCAACGTCTACATCGTGCCGCCCGCGCCCGGCACGCCGCCGAGCGGCGTCGGCGAGCCCGGCGTGCCGCCGTTCGCGCCGGCGCTGATGAACGCGATCTTCGCTGCGACAGGAAAGCGCATCCGCAGCCTGCCGCTCGGCAAGCAGTTAGAAACCTAAAGTGCCATAGGCGCTTTAGGTTATCGTTTGAGCATGATCTCCGCGCAAACGCGTTCCGCGTTTGTCGCGAAAGAAAAGCGCGCCATTTCCGGATCATGCTCCAGAGACGGAATACAAGGCGGCCTCGCGATTGGGGATCAATCTCCGCCGAGAGAGACCGCTCCGGCGCGCACAATGCGCGCGCCACCTTTTCCCACAAGGGAAGAAGGGAAGACAGGATGCGCAGAATGCGGCGGACGCTGCCGTCCGCCGCATTCGCTCGCCCCCCACTGCTCCGCCTTCGTCGATCCGCCCGCGGAGCTTATTTCTTCAGCGCGAACACCCAGATGACGCCGCCCTGCGGCACATTGGATTCGATGCCGATATTATTGGTCGCCAGCGCATCCTGGATGCGCTGCGCGTCGACGCCCCAGCCGGACTGGATCGCGACGTACTGGGTGCCATCGATCTCATAGGACATCGGCATGCCCATGATGCCGGAGTTGGTCTTCTGCTCCCACAAGAGTTCGCCGGTCTTGGCGTTGAAGGCGCGGAAGTTGCGGTCGTTGGTGCCACCGGCAAAGACGAGATCGCCTGCGGTCGCCGTCACCGAGCCGAACATCTGCGACTTCGGGAAGTTGTGCTGCCACACCTTCTTGCCGGTCGCAGGATCCCAGGCCTGTATCTCACCGAAATGATCGGCGCCGGGCTTGGCCTTCAGGCCGATGTCCTCCGGCTTGGTGCCGAGCCAGAGCTCACCGGGCTTGAGCGGAATCTTCTCGCCGGTGAATCCGCCGCAGAAATTCTCGTTGGCAGGCACATAGACAAGGCCGGTCTTCTGGCTGTAGGCCGCCGACGGCCAGTCCTTGCCTCCCCACAGCGACGGACAGAACTCCACGCGCTTGCCGATGACCGGCTTGTGGCCGGGATCGACGATCGGCTTGCCGCTCTCATCGATGCCCTTCCAGACGTCAGTTGAGACGAACGGCCAGCCCGCGACGTAGTTGATCTTGGTCGGTGTGCGCTCCAGCACCCAGAAGATCGCATCGCGTCCCGGATGGACCAGGCTCTTGATGCTGCGGCCGTCGCGCTGCAGGTCGATCAGCATCGGCGCGTCGACCTCGTCCCAATCCCAGGAATCGTTCTGGTGGTACTGGTGGTAGGTCTTGATCTTGCCGTTGCTGGGATCGAGCGCGAGCACCGACGAGGTGTAGAGATTGTCGCCGGGATGCATCTCGCCGGGCCATGGCGCGGCGTTGCCGACACCCCAATAGATCGTCTTGGTGTCCTTGTCGTAATTGCCGGTCATCCAGGCCGAGCCGCCGCCGTTCTTCCAGTCGTCGCCCTGCCAGGTGTCATGACCCGGCTCGCCCTCTCCCGGAATGGTGTAGGTCCGCCACAGCTCCTTGCCATCCTTGGCATCATAGGCGGCGACGTAGCCTCGCACGCCGAATTCGCCGCCGGAGCCACCGACGATGACCTTGCCGTCGACGATCAGCGGCATCAGGGTCATGTACTGACCCTTCTTGTAGTCCTGCACCTTGGTGTCCCATACCACCTTGCCGGTCTTGGCATCGAGCGCAACGACGTGGTCGTCGGTGGTCGCAAGATAGAGCTTGTCTTCCCAGAGGCCGACGCCGCGGCTGGTCGGATGCAGCTGGAAGAGATCGTCGGGGAGCTGCCGCTTGTAGCGCCAATATTCATCGCCGGTCTTGGCGTTCAGCGCGATCACCTGCCCCATCGGCGTTGCCACGAACATCACGCCGTTATTGACGATCGGCGGCGCCTCGTGGCCTTCGACGACGCCGGTGGCAAACGTCCAGACCGGTGTGAGATTCTTCACGTTCGAGGTGTTGATCTGGTCGAGCGGGCTATAGCCCTGCCCGTCATAAGTGCGCCGGTAGAGCATCCAGTTGCCGGGTTCCGGATTCTCCAGCCGCTGCGCGGTGACCGGAGAATAATTCTCGATCGGGCCGGCGCCCGCGGCGGTCGAGACAAGGCACGTGAAGGCGACGAAGCCGGACAGTAACCATTGCTTCCTGGTCATGGACGCTCCCTTTTTCATCCGTTCGAATTCTTGTTTTGAATTCTTGTCGTTCGTCCCGTCGTCCGCCCCTCGGCGGATGCGGCCTCTCGTGACGCGGGCACCACCCGCACGCCCGTCATCCTGGCTGCGCGCCACCTACCTTTCCGATGAAGTTGCCGGCAACGCTGAGCGAGCCGTCAGCGAGCGCGAGCGGCAGCGCCGCGAGCCGTCGCGGTGCCGGCCCGAACACGACCTGCGCACCCGCGCGGGGATCGTATTCGGAGTTGTGGCACATGCACTTGAACACCTCCTTGTCGCCGACATCGCTCTTCACCCAGGCGGTGACGGGACAGCCGGCATGGGTACAGATCGCCGAATAAGCGACGATGCCGTCGACGGCGCGCGCTTTCGTTTGCTCGTCGAGCTCGGCGGGATCGAGGCGGATGATCAGGATCTCGTTGAGCCGCGAGGCACTGCGCACAACTGACGTCTTGGGGTCCTTCGGCCAGGCATGCACCGGCGGTCCGCCGGCCGGAAGATCGGCCGCGGTAACCAGCTTTCCTTCCTGCTCACCCTCAGAGAAAACGAGCAGATCGCCCTTTTGCGGCCGTTCGTCGGAGCCGGGCGGATCCTCGTCGGCGCGCGCCTGCGTGGAACAGCCGAGACAGGCGGTGGTAGCGAGCGCACGAAGCAGCAGCGTTCGCCGTGTTTGCTCCGTGCACGCACCGGCTTCAAGTTCCGCAGAGATATCAGAGGAGGATGTGGTGTTGGACGATGCGCTCGACATACGCGCTAGCAGGCGCCGCAACTCTGCCGAAAACAAGGCGAAGACTTGACGCCGCAGTGCATCAATATGGCTATGCTCGCTTTGATTGAGCGAGAGTGAACGCATTCAAACGCGTTTTCGCGATTTCAACGTCACGCCGCGCGATCGGCATGAAGATTTTGCAGATCAGACCGATGATGTTGGAATTGGTGCAGCGCGCTGCTGGTCGCGCAATGCAGCCACAAAGCGATACAACTGCGGATCGTCAGGACCGCAGCATGTGGCGCGGCGAAGCGATGCGGCCGGCGATTGTCGCTGACGCCATTTCAAAACTGTCCGCGATGCGGCGCGCCTTGTCGATGAAGAGCGCGGCGGCCGCGGGCGGGCAGACTTCGCGCGCGGTCTGTTCGAACAGATCGAGCCAGCGGTCGAAATGATCGCCGACCAGGCTCAGCGGGATATGCGCCCGCATCGGCGAGCCGTGATAGCGGCCGCTCATCAGCACCACCGACGACCAGAAATCCCTGAGCTTGACGAGATGCTCGTCCCAATTCTGCACGATCGCGAAGACCGGTCCCAGGAGCGCATCCTCGCGCACGCGTCCGTAGAAGCGGGCAACGAGCTCCCCGATCATCTCTTCGGTTATCCCGGTACGCTCGATCGCATCCTGGGTCAGCAGGTTCCGCCGCGCGGCCGCCGCCTCGCGCTCGGCCTTCAGTCGATCCGACATGTCCTTTGTTATCCGTTCCGTTGTTCCCCGCGGGCCGCCCGTTCGACATTGTCGGGCCAGTTGCGAACGACGTCTTTGTCGCCACGCAAATTGCGGGATCGGGCGGCGGGACGTTATTTCTTGAGCATGATCTTGTCGGAAAACCGCTACACGCTTTTCCGGATCATGCTCCGAACGCCCGCCACCGACGCCGAGATCAGGCGCTATAGGTGTAGAAGCCCTGCCCGGTCTTGCGGCCGAGATGGCCGGCATCGACCATTTCCTTGAGCAAGGGGGCTGGACGGTATTTGGGGTCGTTAAAGCCTTTGTAAAAGACCTCCATCACCGAAAGCATGGTGTCGAGCCCGACGAGATCGGCCAGCGCCAGCGGCCCGATCGGATGGTTGCAGCCGAGCTTCATACCGGCGTCGATCTCTTCCGCCGTCGCGATCCCTTCCTGGAGCGCGAAGATCGCCTCGTTGATCATCGGGCACAGGATGCGGTTGACGGCGAAGCCCGGGCTGTTCTTGGCTGATATCGCCACCTTGCCGACGCGCTTGGCGAAATCCAGCGCCTTGGCATGGGTGTCATCGGAGGTCTGCAAGCCGCGGATGAGTTCCAGCAGCGCCATCACCGGCACCGGATTGAAGAAGTGCATGCCGATGAAGCGATCGGGGCGATCGGTCGCGGCGGCGAGCTTCGTGATCGAGATCGAGGAGGTGTTGGTCGCGACCAGCGTGCGCGGCGACAACGTGGCGCAGAGGTCCTTCAGGATCTTGACCTTGAGCTCCTCGTTCTCGGTCGCGGCTTCGATGACGAGGTCGCAATCGGCAAGCTTCGCCCGGTCGGTCGTGCCGGTGATGCGCTTCAGCGTCGCCTCGCGATCCGCCGCCGACAACTTCTCCTTCTTGACGAGGCGCTCGAGGCTGCCGCCGACGGTCGAAAGTCCGCGGTTCACCGCCGCATCGGAGATGTCGACCATCACGACCGAGAGCCCGGCCGCGGCACAGACCTGCGCGATGCCATTCCCCATGGTCCCTGCCCCGATGATGCCAACGGTTTGGATCATTGCTTCATATCCTTCATCCTTGCGGGCGTGCCAGCACCGGCCCGACCCCATTGTTGCTACATCAGGGTCTAGCACCCCCAACGGGCGGGTGCGACCTGATCTGCCCTTTCCTTAAAGCATCCACGGCAGGAATAAAGCCGCCATCCGGTCGCGAAAGGGCGTGATTTGGCGCCCAGTCAAACCGATTTGCCTCGATTTTTGTGACTGGTCCTGCCTGGCCTGCGGCTGAGGGAAGGCTCGACGCCCGGCACGCCTTGGGCCGCCCTTGATCTAGATCAATCGGACGGTGCACCGCTCGCGAAGGGTGCGCTGTGATTGATGCGCAATGGCCTGGTCGTCGACACAGAAGCCCTCGACCGGAACTCCAACAAGCTCTCGCGGTTCTGCGAATACAACCGCGAGATGCCGCTGCTGGACGCGGTGGAGGCGATCGCGAAATGATTCCAGCAATGCCCCATCGCGTGCAGCGCACAGAACGACCTGGAGGCTTCATGTCCCGTCTCATGATCGGCACCATTCTCGTCATTCTATGCATCTTCGGAGCAAGCTCCGCCCATGCGTCGCGCTATTGCCTGCAGGGGGATCAGTGGGGCTATCCCGGCAATTGCAGCTTCTCGACGTACAGCCAGTGCAAGGCATCCGCCTCGGGCACGCGAGCTCATTGCGGCGTCAATCCGCGCTACGCGCATCAGCGTCGCGGGTAGAGCCAAAGCGACTTCCGCTCAGGCCGCAGCCCATCTCCGCCTTTGGCGATTTCATCGAGCTTGCGCATGGACTGACCATGTCGCGAAGCGTGAATTGCATCCACCCGTTTCCCGATAGGCATGGGGCGACGGATAACGGAGCGGACGTGCCGAGCCCTGCGCCGACTGGTCGATCGGGATATCCGATTGACAACCCCTTATTGTTCCAACAATCGTTGAAGCAAGGAAAAGACAGATCGTCGGCGGCGCTGGCGGTCTTGACGAGCGGGCGCGAGCAACGTCGCCAGACGGCAGTCGAGGTCGGAGACTTCTGCAATGGACGTGATCATCTACCACAATCCCGATTGCGGCACCTCGCGCACCGCGCTTGCGACGATCCGGAACGCCGGCATCGAACCGCACGTGATCGAATATCTGAAGACGCCGCCGTCACGGGCGCTGCTGCAGCAGCTCATCGCGCGCATGGGAATCTCGGTGCGCGAGGCGGTTCGCGAAAAGGCGGCGCCCTATGCCGAGCTCGGGCTCGACAATTCGGCGCTGACTGACGATCAGCTACTCGATGCGATGATGGCACATCCGATCCTGATCAACCGGCCGATCGTGGTGACGCCGAAAGGCGTCAGACTCTGCCGCCCCTCCGAACTGGTGCTCGATCTGTTGCCGGCGCAGCAGCGTCAGGCCGGATGAACGACTTCGCGCGATCCATCGTCGCCGCTCTCACGCTGATCGGTGGGGCCGACGCGGAGCTTCTGGGCATCGTGGCATTGTCGGTGCGTGTCAGCCTGACCGCCAGCGTCGTCGCGCTCCTGATCGGCGCCCCCATCGGGGCGCTACTCGCGATCACCCGTTTCCCGGGGCGGCAGGTCATCATCGTGCTGACCAATGCGCTGCTCGGCCTTCCGCCGGTCGTGGTCGGGCTCGCGCTTTATCTGCTGCTGTCGCGGTCCGGTCCGCTCGGGGCGGCCGGACTGTTGTTCACGCCGGCCGCCATGGTGGTCGCGCAGACACTGCTTGCGACGCCGATCGTGGTGGCGCTGGTGCACCGCCCGGCGAGTCTGCTCTGGGCGGAGTATGGCGATCTGGCGCGGATCGACGGACTGTCAGCCTTGCGCAGCATGGCACTCCTGTTCGCGCTGGGCCGGACATCGCTGCTGACGGCCTTTCTCGCAGCCTTCGGGCGCACGATCGCCGAGGTCGGCGCCATTATCATCGTCGGCGGCAACATCCGCGGCTTCACGCGTACGATGACGACCGCGATCGCGCTCGAAACCAGCAAGGGCGACCTGCCGCTGGCGCTCGGGCTCGGGCTGATCCTGCTCGCACTCAGCGTGGCCGTATCGACCGTCGCTTTCCTGCTAGTGGGACGCGTTGGGGAAAAATAGTTGCTCGCCGCCGACCTTGTAGCCGGCGATCGCATCCTGGCCCTTCGGCGAGATGAGCCAGTCGATGAAGGCCTGCCCGTCCTGCGCCTTTACGTTCGGATGCTTTGCCGGATTCACCAGCATGACGCCGTACTGGTTGAAGAGCCGCTTGTCGCCCTCGGTCAGGACGGCGAGCTCGCCGCGATTCCTGAACGACAGCCAGGTGCCGCGATCTGACAGAAGATAGGCGTTCGAGGACGAGGCCATGTTCAGCGCCGGACCCATGCCCTGGCCGATCTCGCGATACCAGGTGTCCTTGCCGGCAGTGGGGTCGACCCCGGCCTCTTTCCACAATCTCAGCTCGGCTGCGTGTGTACCGGACTTGTCGCCGCGCGAGATGAACGGCGCCTTCGCCGCCGCGATCTTGCGCAACGCCTCCGCAACGTCCTTGCCGCCGGCGATATGCGCGGGATCGCTTCTGGGGCCAACAATGACGAAATCGTTGTACATGACGTCGAAGCGTTTCACACCCTGTCCTTCGGACATGAACTTGTCTTCGGCGGGCCTGTCGTGAACGAACACCACGTCGGCATCGCCGCGCCGCCCGATGTCCAGCGCCTGGCCGGTGCCGACCGCAACGACCTTCACGCTGATGCCCTCGGCCTTCGAGAACAGCGGCAGCAGATAGCCGAACAGACCCGACTGCTCCGTCGACGTCGTCGATGCCACGGTGATGGTCCGGTCCTGCGCGAAGGCACATGTCGACCAGAACAGAGCCGCTGCGATGGCGGCAAGCTTCCTCATTGCATTGTCCTCGCACCGGATGTCGGGTGTTCGAAACTACCCTCGCTGGTACTGCGAAGGGAACCCCGACGTTCGGGCAGCGCGCCCTGGCGCGGCGCGGTCCCGGCCGAGCCGCCGCTCAGGAACACCAGCTTCCTGTACAAGTTGTCCGGAGACAGACCCAGGGAGACTCTCATCAAGAAGAATAACTTCCCCGGCGGTGCTTTGTCGCATGCGTTTTCCCGAGTGGCCTGCGTCAGGGATGGCTGCAACGGATCGCTCGCGAATGAGCGGCGAACCTCACGCCTGTCTCACGTGCTTTGAACCCCGCGTGAACTCCGGGAACGGCCGGGAATATCGAGCGCACGGCGCGATCCCCTCACTGGATCGCACTGGAGGTTCTCATGATAAAGACAACCATCTTCACCGCATTGCGGCTCGTGCTTTCGCTGGCGATGGCCGGCCCGGTGCAGGCGTGGCCCGGATCGGCTGCCGTTACTTCGTTACCAGGCGTTGGCTGCGTGTGGCGCGACGGACGAACAGAATGCGGCGCACCCGCTTCGATCCGCGCCATCCCTATCGCGCATGTTCGCAAGGCCGCAGCGCCGCATCCGCGCCTTCGCAGCTCAGAGCACGCGACGACCGCGCTTCCGCCGGCAACGCGCCTTCCCGATCGCGACGAAGATCCGCTTGCAATGATGCATTTCGAATGAACATCGCAAGCGTCGGCATCGCAATCTGTGGACAAATCCGAGAGGCGAGACAACGGTTGCAGCGCCTCTCGCGCGCGATGGATGTGGGATGTTCTACAATTGGTCTCACTCACATTGACATCAGTGTGACGGCCGGGCAGTTTTTTGCATTGCTGGCGAATCAGCGATTGCCTCACGCCGAGTACCTCTTGGACAACTCCCAGTGCTTTCGAGACTGATATCGTTGCTGCGCCGCATCCCTGCGGTGAAATGGGCGTTCTCCCGACTTCGGCCTTTGTCGCATAGCGGCAGCATCAAAGGTGCGCCGATCGCTGCGGATGAGCCGCAGGCTCTCATCGTCGACATCCCCGAGGCTTCCCCCAGGACCGACGTCGGCGCTGCCCAGTCGCACGACGACGCAGACGTTGCGGCAGCGGTTCCGGTCGCGGTCGATCAGACCGCTGTTCCCGACGCCGAGGAGAGCGTCTCCGCCGCCCCCTCCGCTATCAGCGCCAACGAGGATTCGTCTCGTGAGGTGCCGACCAGCGTTGATCCGGTCGCGATCGAGCAGTCCTCGATCATTTCCGTAGAGGTCGAGCGCGAGCCGGTTGAAATTGCCGATCATATCTTCAGCAGCGATGCGTCCCCCCGACGAGGCCGCAGACGTTGAGCCGGTCGTCGCAGACGACTCCTCGGCTCCGCTTGCCGACGCCTTGAGCCATGCAGCTGAATCTTCCGATCTCGTTATCACGAGCGAGCCGTCTGCGGAAGTTGCAGCGGACGTCGAGCCCGTCAGCGTCGACGACGCTCCCACAACGCTCGTCGAGACCGAAAGCCCCGCGGCTGAGATCCCCGATCTTGCCGTCGCCAGCGAGCCATCCCTGGAAGTTACCGCGGAGGCCGAGCCGGTCAGCGTCGACGACGCGCCAATAGCGCTCGTCGAGACCGAAAGTCCGACTGCTGAGATCCCCGATCTTGCCGTCGCCAGCGAACCGTCCTTGGAAGTTACCGCGGAGGCCGAGCCGGTCAGCGTCGACGACGCTCCCACAGTGCCGCTCGAGGTCGAAAGCCCGACGGCTGATATCTCCGATCTTGCCGTCGCCAGCGAGCCGTCCCCGGAAGTTACCGCGGAGGCCGAGCCGGTCAGCGTCGACGACGCGCCCATAGCGCTCGTCGAGGCCGAGAGCCTCGCGGCTGAGATCCCCGATCTTGTCATCGCCAGCGAGCCGTCCCCGGAAGCTGCCGCGGAGGCCGAGCCGATCGGCGCCGACGACGCGCCAATAGCGCTCGTCGAGGCCGAGAGCCCGGCGGCTGAGATCCCCGATCTTGCCGTCGCCAGCGAGTCGCCCCCGGAAGTTACCGCGGAGGCCGAGCCGGTCAGCGTCGACGACGCGCCGATAGCGCTCGTCGAGGCCGAAAGCCCGATTGCCGAGATCCCCGATCATGTCGTCGCCAGCGAGCCGTCCCCGGAAGTTACCGCGGACTCCGAGCCTGCCGGCGTTGACGACGCTCCCATAGCGCTCGTCGAGACCGAAAGCCCGGCGGCTGATATCTCCGATCTTGCCGTCACTAACGAGCCCTCCCTGGAAGTTACCGCGGAGGCCGAGCCGGTCAGCGTCGACGACGCTCCCATAGCGCTGCTCAAGGCCGAAACCCCGACGGCTGATATCTCCGATCTTGCCGTCGCCAGCGATCCATCTCCCAGCGTCGGCGCGGATGTCGCGCCGGTCCCGCTGGAGGATACTTCACCCGCCAAAGCCGTCGCTGCGGACGAAGTTCCGATAGTCTCTTCCGACACCGGAGCAAAAAGCGAGCCCGCTCCCGTTGTCGTGCCTCCGTCACCAGCGCGCCGCCGAGCGCCGAAAACTCCAACGAGAGCCGCTGATCCCACCGATCGCACGACGCTGATCCGGCAGCGCTGGGCCGAGACGGGCATCCGGATGTGGAATCCGCGGCTTCATGGCACCGGCGACGCGACGCTGAACATCCAGGGGCGCAGCGAGCTGCTGCCGCCAGAGCCCGGCGAGACGATGCCGCGTTACGACAGGCTCGAATTCAAAATGCTGGGCGGACAGATCGTCTGCGAGGGCGTCATCGTCGAGGCACCCGCGCAGGCCAGCCATCGCAGCTTCACCCGGCTCGCCGAGCCGCGGAACCAGGACCGGGGCCGCGAGTCCGTGCGAGAACGCCAGGCCGCTCTCGCCTGATCCATTCCCCCGCGACCACCATCACGATAGGCTAGGCTGATGTCGCGGGATGGGAGATCGCATATGCGCGCAAGATCGTTGCCACTGGTCGTCATCGCCGCGCTCTGCATCTCGCAGTCAGCCTTCGCCGCAGCGGGCAAACGATTACGCCATGCGCCTCCGACCGCTCCTGCCGCTGATCCGGCTGCGCCCTACAAGGCCGACGGGCTCTCCTCCTCGCGCGGCGAGCCTATCCTCAATACCCCCGGACAGACCACCGTGCTGACGCGGCAGGTCCTCGACGACATGAACGCAACGAGCCTCAAAGACGCCATGCGCTCGACCGCCGGCGTGACGATCGGGCGCTAGGCGTCCAGCGCGGTTCGCGTTTGCAACGCGACCTGCCATGTTCAGCCGGAACACGCGGTTATTCCGCGGTGGCAAACGAAATATTCCTGATACGAGGCGGTTGCCTGCCCTACCTCCCACGACGTAGCTTGCGCATCGGCAGCGCTACGCGACAGCCGCGCCCGACCAAAACGACAAGAACACCCGGGAGGAAAATGATGAGAAAGCTCACGGCAGCGCTGTGCGCGTTGGCGATGTTCGCGCCGGCAGCGCAGGCGCAGACGCTCAAGGATTTCCTGGCGGCGGTCACCAAGAAATGGACCACACCGTTCGAGCCGTTCCAGCTCATCGGCAACATCTACTATGTCGGCACCGACGGCATCGCCGTCTACGTCATCAAGACCTCGCAGGGCCTGATCCTGATGGATACGGCGCTGCCGGAGTCGACCGGGATGATCAAGGACAATATCGCAAAGCTCGGCCTCAAGGTCTCCGACGTCAAGATCATCCTCAACACGCACGCGCATTTCGATCACACCGGCGGCTTCGCCGAGATCAAGAAGGAGACCGGCGCGCAGCTCGTGGCCGGCGAGCGCGACAAGCCGCTGCTCGAAGGCGGCTACTATCCCGGCGACGAGAAGAACGCCGATCTCGCCTTCCCCGCGGTGAAGCTCGACCGCGCGGTGAAGGAAGGCGACGAGGTCACGCTCGGCGACACGACTCTGACGGCGCATTCAACGCCCGGGCACTCGCCGGGCTGCACGAGCTGGGAGATGACCGTCAGGGACGGCAATCAGGACCGCGAGGTGCTATTCTTCTGCAGCGGAACGGTGGCGCTGAACCGGCTGGTCGGACAGGCGACCTATCCCGGCATCGTCGATGACTACCGCGCGACCTTCGCCAAGGCCAAGGCGATGAAGATCGACGTACTGCTCGGGCCGCATCCGGAAGTCTATGGCATGCAGACCAAGCGCGCAGAGATGAAGGACGGCGCTCCGAACCCGTTCGTCAAACCGGGCGAGCTCGCGACCTACGCGATCGGCCTGTCCGAGGATTTCGACAAGCAGCTCGCCAAGCAGACGGCGGCGCTCGAGAAAAAATAGCGACGGCCTCAGACCGCACAGTAGCGCTCCTGGATGTCCTTGTCCGCGAGCAGCGCTGCGGCGCTGCTCTGATGCACCACTTCGCCCTGGTCGATGATTACGGCGCGATCGGCAAGGCGCAGGGCCCACTCGACATTCTGCTCGACCAGGAGCAGCGTCTTGCCCTCGTCGCGCAGGCGGCGGAACAGCACACCCATCTCCTCGACCAGGACGGGCATGATGCCTTCCGAGGGCTCGTCGAGAAGGATCATCCTGGGCTTTGCGATCAGTGCGCGTGCGATAGCCAGCATCTGCTGCTCGCCGCCCGAGAGCGTCACGCCCTCCTGATCAAGCCGCTCCTTGAGGCGCGGAAAGGTTTCGGCGATCTCGTCGATCGCCGCGCGCTCGTCGATATCGTTGCCGGCCGC
Source organism: Bradyrhizobium sp. AS23.2 (assembly GCF_001908185.1). Classification (GTDB taxonomy): domain Bacteria; phylum Pseudomonadota; class Alphaproteobacteria; order Rhizobiales; family Xanthobacteraceae; genus Bradyrhizobium. The sequence goes on along the minus strand of NZ_LGHM01000122.1, from coordinate 18,201 downwards.
GACTAGACCGAGCCGCAAATTCTCGCGCACGGACAGGCCAGGCACGATGCGGCGCTCTTCAGGAACGTAGGCGAGGCCAAGGTGAAAACGCTGGTGGGCGCGCAGCGGCAGGAGCTCGCTGCCCGCGAACCGCACGCGACCCGTCGCCTTCGGCATCAGGCCCATCATCGCCCGCAGTGTGGTGGTCTTGCCGGCACCGTTGCGGCCAACGAGAGCGACCACCTCGCCGGGGTTCACGTGCAGCGAAATGCCGTGGAGGATATGGCTCGCGCCATACCAGGCGTGGAGATCCTCGATTTCGAGCAGCGCGGTCTCAGCCATAGCCTTCACTCTGTCCAAGATACACCCGGCGGACTTCCGGATTGCTCCTGATCTCGTCCGGCGCGCCGTCCGCCAGCAGGCGACCGTGATGCAGAACCACGACGCGCCTGGACAAGCCCAGCACCATCTTCATCTTGTGCTCCACCAGAAGCACGGTGCGCTTGTCGGCGAGACGTTCGAGCAGCGCCACCATGTCCTTGGTCTCTTCCGGCCCCATGCCGGCGGTCGGCTCGTCCAGCAGGAGCAACTCAGGCTCGGAGACCAGTGCGATCGCGATCTCCAGCGCGCGCTGCTGGCCATGCGACAGGAACTTTGCGAGTTCGGCGCGTTTGCCGAGCAGCCCGACCGCGTCGAGCGCGGCATCCGCACGGGCATTCAGTTCGGTCAGCCGGGCCCGGTTGCGCCAGATGTCGTAGCTCACGGTCAGCGCCTGCGCCGCCACACGCACGTTCTCGTGCACGGACAGGTCGGGAAAGATGTTGGTGATCTGGTAGGAGCGCGAGATACCCTGATGCACGAAACGGTGCTGGGGCAAGCCGTTCAGCTCGCGCCCCCTGAAGTGCAGCTTGCCCGACGTCGGGGTCAGCGCGCCGGAGAGAATGTTGAAGAAGGTGCTCTTGCCGGCGCCGTTCGGCCCGATGATCGAGGTGAGCTGGCCGGCCGCAAAGGACACGGTGATGCCTTCGAGTGCGACGAAGCCGCCAAAGCGCTTGCCGATCCCCTCGGCGCGGAGCAATTCGCCGCTCATTGCCGCGCCTTTCCGATTCCGAGGACGTCCAGCAGCGTGCCCCAGATGCCCTTGGGCAGGAACAGCACGAACAGGACGAAGATCGCGCCGACGAAGATCTGCCAGTGCGGCGTCCAGAGCGAGATGACATCCTCCAGGATCAGGAAGCTCGCCGCGCCGACGAAGGGCCCGAAGAAGCTGCGGGCACCGCCGAGCAGCACCATCATCACGATCATGCCTGAGGTCTGGTAATGCAGGATGTCCAGCGGCACGATCGATAGATGCAGCGCCAGCATGCAGCCGCCGAGCGAGGAGATCGCACCCGACAGCATGAAAACGATCAGCTTGCTGCGCTCGACGTCATAGCCGCAGGCCCTCGCCCGCTGCTCGTTCTCGCGGATCGCCTCGATGACGGCGCCGAACGGCGAGTTCAGGATGCGCGACTGGAACCACATCGCCAGCGCGGCGAAGATCATCAGCACGTAGTATTTGTTGACGGGATCGAGGAAATTGACCTGGAGCCCGAACAGGCTGATGCGATCGACCGTGAAGCCGCGCAGGCCGTTCTCGCCGCCGGTGAAGGATGAGGCCTGGAGTGCCACGTAGTAAACGAGCTGAGCGAGCGCGAGGGTCACCATCGAGAAATAGATGCCGCGCGTGCGCGTCGAGACGATTCCGATCGCGGCGGCCAGACAGGTGCTGAGGCCAACGGCAATCGGCACCGCGGCGAACCAGGGCACGCCGTAGCGGCCGATCGCGATTCCCGTGAAGTAGGCGCCAGCGCCGAAGAATGCCGCCTGACCGAATGACAGCAGCCCGGTGTAGCCGAACAGGAGATTGTAGCCCATCACCACGACGCCGTAGATCAGGACGTTGACGGCCAGCGCCTGCGACGGCAGCAGCCAGGGCAGCACGGCAAGCACTGCGATGGAGAGCAACACGCGCTGCTCGAGAAGCCAGCCGAGCCCGCCGGGCGAGGATTTGGCGACCGCTTCGCCGCTCGATGGTGACGTCATGCGGTCCTCCCTCTGACGCCGAACAGGCCCTGCGGGCGGATCAACAGCACCACCGCCATCAGCGCGAACATGACGATGGTCGCCATTTCAGGCGCGAACAGCGCCACCATGCTGATGGAAATGCCGACCATGAGGCCGGCGACGACCGCGCCGACGATCGAGCCGAGGCCACCGATCACGGTGACGACGAAGGCCTCCGCCAGCACCAGCGAGCCCATCTCCGGATTGACGCTGCGCATCGGTCCAGCGAGCACACCGCCAAGGGCGGCCAGCCCGACGCCGAGGCCGAAGATCGCGAGCCACACCCGGCCGATATCGACGCCGAGCACCTGCATGATGGTGGGATCGCGGGCGCCGGCGCGCACGATCAGGCCGACGCGAGTCTTCTCCAGCGTCAGCCAGAGCACCAGCAGCACCACGGCCACCAGCGCGATGACGAACAGGCGATAGCGCGGGAAGAAGCCGATGCCCAGATCGAGCACACCGATCAGCTGCGGCGGAGTCGGAAACGGAATGCCGTCGCTGCCGAACACGATGCGCACGCCCTCGACCAGGACGTAGCTGAGTCCGAAGGTGAGCAGCAGCGGATCGTCGATCGAGCGTCCATAGAGCCTGCGGATCAGGACGAATTCGATCAACATGCCGAAGGCGCCGATCAGGATGGGAGCGAGCAGCAGTCCCCACCAGAAGCTTCCGGTGAGAGACGCCAGATACAGCCCCGCATAGGCCCCGATCATGAACAGCGCGCCATGGGCAAAATTGACCACCCCGAGCATGCCGAACACGATCGTCAGTCCAAGCGCAGTGATCACCAGGACCGCCCCAAGGGCAATCCCGGAGAGAAGCTGCATGATGATCAGCGACAGGTCCATCGTGACAGGGCTTTAGGTGGCGTGGCCGAGCTCGCTGCAGCTGCGCAGCATGTCGGCGGAGCCCGTATCGGTGGCGAGAATGGCGAACAGGTCGTTGTCGTTGGCCATGGCGGACTTCTTCTTGGACTCCAGGACCAGCACCGACTGCACCGATTGATGGTCGCACTTGCGGTAGTGCTGCGGGCCCTTGGTCAGGTCGTATTGCAGCTTCTCCAGGGCGTCGACGACCTTGTCGGTGTCGGTTCCACCGGCGGCCCGCATGGCGAGCAGGAGCGAGGCCACGCCGGAATAGCCATAGGCGCCATAATCGGTCGGGATCGCACCGCCATTGGCCGCGCGGAACGCTGCGTTGAAATCGGCGGCCGTCTTGCTCTGGGGCTCCAGGCCCCAATAGTAGTTGGCGCCGCCGACCACGCCCTCGAAGACGTCGGGACCGACCGCGAGCCGCTGGTTGTGCAGGATCACGGGCACGACGATCTTCATCTGCTGCTTGACGCCGAAATCCACCGCCTGCTTGATTGCATTGGCCTGGTCGCGGCCGAAGTTGGAGATGCAGAGCACGTCCGGCCGCATCGACATCAGGCGCGGAATGAAGGTGGAATAGTCGGCCGCACCGAACGGATGCAGGATCTCGCCGACATTGTCCGCACCGATTGCCGCCTGCGCGCGCTTGAAACCGCGGAGCATCTCATGACCGTAGGCATAGTCGGCGACGAGATGGGCGACCTTCATGCCCTTCTTCAGGGTCTGCCGCGCCACAGCAGCCGTCGTCATGTGCGGGTTCAGCGCCTCATGGAAGGTGTATTTGCTGAAATCCTTGGCTTCGTTGATGGTGTCGGACTGGCTGATCGAGACGTAAATCACGCCGCGGGCGCGGGTGACTTCGTTGACCCCGAGCTGCACCGCGCTGGAGAGCGCGCCGACCACGGCGTGGACCTTGTCCTTCTCGATCAGCTCCAGTGTGCGGGTCGCCGCCTCGCCGGCATTGAGCTTGTCGTCGCGCACCAAGAGCTCAACCTTGCGGCCGGCAATACCGCCCTTGTCGTTCACGAGCTTGACAGCGAGCTCGGCGCATTTGACCTGGTCGCGCGCTTCGGCGGCAAACGGCCCGGTCAGCGGCGTCGGAAAGCCGATGCGGATCGTCTCATCTGCAGCGCGGCCGAGCCGGGGCATGGCGAGCAATGCTGCGCTCGCCGAGAGGCCTGCGAGCGCGGTGCGGCGGGATATTTTTGGCGTCGAACCGGATTTGGGCATGATTTCCTCCAGAGATCTTTTTCTAGAAACGCTTCAGGGCTTTCAGAACCTTTGCGGGCGTGATCGGAATCGAATTGATCGTGGCACCGAACGGCGTGAGCGCGTCGTTGACGGCGTTGAGCACGCAGGCCGAGGCGGCGGCCGTGCCGGCCTCGCCGCATCCCTTGGCGCCGAGTTCGGTGTCGGCGGTCGGCGTCTCGACATGGGCGATGACGATGTCTGGCATCTCCATCGCCATCGGCACAAGGTAATCGGCGAGTGAGCCGTTCACGAGCTGGCCGGTCTCGCTGTAGCGGCATTCCTCGAACAGCGCCGCGCCGAGCCCCTGCACGATGCCGCCGCGGAGCTGTTCGTCCACCAGCATCGGGTTGATGACGCGGCCACAATCCTCGACGATGAAGTGCTTCAACACCTTGATGAAGCCGGTCTCGAGATCGACCTCCAGCGAGCACCCCTGGATGCCGTTGGTGAACGCGAAAGGATAGCCTTGCGGGGCGAAGTGGTGGCTGACGGTGAGCTGCGCCTGCGTGCCGGGCGGCAGCGTGTCGGAACGGAAATAGGCGATACGCGCGATCTCGGCGATCGGCAGGCGCTGCTGCCGCGTCGCTGCATCAACGACCTCGCCATCGATGATATCAAGCGCCGACGGCTGCTCCTGGAGGATGAGCGCGGCGATCTCCAGGATATTGTGCTTGAGCGCGCGCGTGGCCTGAAGTGCGGTCTCGCCGCCGATGCCGGCGCCGCGGCAGGCCCAGGTGGCGCCGCCATGCGGCGTCACCTCGGTGTCGCCGGTAACGACCTTGACGTGCTCCTGCGCAAGACCGAGCTGATCGGCCACGATCTGGCTGATGATCGCCTCGGTGCCCTGCCCCTGCTCGGTGACCGAGATCAGGCAGCGCACCTCGCCGGACGGCGTCAGGCTGACGACAGCGCCGTCCTGCGAGGAGATGCGCGCGCCACCGACGCCGTAAAAGGCCGGGCTGGGATTGGTGATCTCGACAAAGGCCGCGATGCCGATGCCGCGGTAGACGCCGCGCTTGCGCAGGTCTGCCTGTTCGGCGCGCAGCGCGTCGTAGTCCATCATCTCGTGCAGGCGCTTCAGGCAAGCCTGATGCGACAGCGCCTCGAAACGGTAGCCGGTCGGCGAGGTCTGCGGATAGGCATCATCGGCGATCACGTTCTGTGCGCGGATGGCGAAAGGATCGAGCCCGACCTTGGACGCGGCCATGTCGACCAGCCGCTCGGTGACGGCGCAGGCAATGGGATGGCCGACGGCCCGATACTGGCTGGTCTGTACCTTGTTCTGGAAGATCACCTCCAGCGTGGCGCGGTAATTCTTGAAGCGATAGGGCGCACCGATCAGGCGGATCACCTGGTTGCCCTCGACCACGCTGGTGCGCGGATAGGTCGAGAAGGCGCCGATCGCGGTCAGGTCCAGGACATCCATCGCGAGGATCTCGCCCTTGGCATCCAGCGCCATCCGGGCGCGGACGCGGTGGTCGCGGGCGTGGATGTCGGAGACGAACGACTCGATGCGGTCGGCGACGTATTTGACGGGACGGCCGAGCAGGATCGAGAGGCCGACCACCGCCATGTCCTCGTGATAGACATGCAGCTTCATCCCGAAGGAGCCGCCGATATCGGTCGCGATCACACGAACGCGGGCTTCCGGGATGCCGTAGTGGCGCGAATAGAGATCCTGGAACTGGTATGGCGTCTGCGTGGCGTGATGCACGGTCAGCATCCCGGCGGCGGGATCGTAGTCCGCGACGATAGCGCGCGGCTCCAGCGTCACCGCGGTATGGCGGCCGAAGGAGAATTCCTCTTCCACCACGTGCGCCGCATGCGCAAAAGCGTCGTCGACGGTGCCGTTGTCGAGCTGGCTACGGAAGCAGGTGTTATTGACGCTGCCGGAATTGATCAGCGGCCCCCCCGGCCTCACGCGCGCCGTCGATATCAACGACGACGGGAAGGTCCTCGTAGTCAACCTCAATCAGCTCCAGCGCGTCTTCTGCAATCGCACGGCTCTCGGCGACGACGGCGACCACCGCCTGCCCGGCCCAGACCACCCGGTCGAGCGGCAGGGGCAATTGCGGCGCGGATGTCATGCCCTTGAAGTGATCGAGCGTGCCGGTCCAGGGCGTGCATATCTTCGCGAGATCCGCCCCCGTGGCGACGAGATGCACGCCTTCGAGCGCACGCGCCTGTTCGGAATTGATGGCGACGATCTTCGCGTGCGCATGCGGACTGCGCAGGAAGGCGGCATAGAGCATGCGCGGCAGCCTGAGGTCGCTGACGTAGTGCCCGCGCCCGGCAAGCAAGCGCTTCGCGTTCGGCCGCGGCACAGAACGGCCGATATAGGAGTTCGGTCGGTCGAGCGAGGTCAGCGGCGCGCTCATGTCGCGCCTCCGCCTTCGCAGCGCGCTTTCGCGACGGCGTCGATAGCATCGACGATCGCCTCATAACCAGTGCAGCGACAGTAATTGCCCGACAGCGCGTCGCGGATTTCCTCGCGGTTCGGCTCTGCCACCTGCGAGAGCAACTCGTGGGCGTTGACCAGCATGCCCGGCGTGCAGAAGCCGCATTGCAGCGCGTTGCGGCGATGGAATTCGGCCTGGAGGTCGGCGATCACCCCGCTTTCGGTGAGTCCCTCGATCGTGTCGATCCTGGCGCCGTCGGCTTGCACCGCGTACATCAGGCAGGAATGCACGGCACGACCGTCGAGCTGTACCAGGCAGGCGCCGCAGGCCCCCATTTCGCAGCCGGCATGCGTGCCCGTCAGCTCGAGCTCGTTGCGCAGACAATCGACCAGTGTTTCGCGCGGCGCGACCTCGCAGGCGACCTTGCGGCCATTGACGACGAAGCGAACCCGCACGGTTGCCTCAGTGTCGTCCAGGAGGGTTTCGTCAAGGCCGCTCATGCACCCTCCTTCAGACGGCCGAGCAGGCGACCCAGCAACACGCGGGCGAGATGCAGTCGCATCGCCGGTGGCACCTCATCGCTGTCGGGCGGCGCGAGATCGCCTTCGAGCGCGGCTTGCGCGGCGGCGATACGTTCCGAATCGAGGCTCGATCCGATGAGGGTCGCCTCCGCTCCCTTCACCCGTGTCGGCGTATTGCCGACGGAGAAGAAGGAGATGCGAATATCGTCGATCCGGCCGCCAGCGCAGGTCGCAAGCATGCCGCAACCGACCAGCGCATAATCCCCGCGCCGGCGTGCCAATTCGTCGAACGCAAAGCGCTGATCGGCCTTGAACAGCGGGACATAGATCGCGGTGATCAGCTCGCCGGGCTGCAATGCCGTCTCGAAGAGGTCGAGAAAGAAGTCGTCGGCCTTGACGCGCCGCCTGCCGGAGGGGCCCGCGATCTCGATCTCGGCATCGAGCGCCAGCGTCATCGCCGGAAATTCGGACGCGGGATCGGCCAGCGCGACGCTGCCACCGAACGTGCCGCGATTGCGGATCGCGGGATGAGCGACGAAAGGCGCCGCGGCATGCAGGAGCGGAGCGAACTCGGCGATCAGCGGCTCGCTCAGCATCTCGCAATGGCGAGTCAGCGCACCGATGCGCAGGAAACCACCTTCGCGTCTGACACCGCGCAGCTCGCCAATGTGGGTGATGTCGATCAGAAGTCGCGGCGCCTGGAGCCGCAGCGACAGCGCCGGCACGAGGCTCTGGCCCCCGGCGATGAAACGCGCGTCATCGCCAACACGCGCGTGGGCATCCAGCGCCTGCTCGATCGTTGCAGCACGAAAATAGCTGAAAGCCCTCGCCTTCACCGCCGTTTCCTCAAAATCCGTCGGCTCATCAGCCAGGATGCCAGATTTGTGACCATCTGGTCTCAAAACCCTGACACGCCCGCGGAGGGCGGTCAACAGGAAATGACCATTTGGTCACAAATGCGCCTTGGGCTATGAAGGCGGGGTTACGTGCGATCCAGCGATGAAATGGCCCGAAGAGCGCAGAAAACGGCAAAGCGACCGGTCCGAAGGCGAACCGAGACAGGCAAGTCCGCGCCAAAGCGCCGCAACATGCGCGCGGCCGACCGCGAGCGCGCGATCGTCGACGAGGCAATCCGCTTCTTCGCCGAACACGGCTTCGAGGGCCAGACCCGCGAGCTCGCCAAGCGCATGGGCATCACCCATTCGGCGATCTATCGCCACTTCCCGAGCAAGGAAGCGCTGATCGAACGGGTCTACCAGGAGGTCTATCTCAGTCGCTGGTCGCCCGATTGGGGGCCGATGATCCGCGACCGCTCACTGTCGCTGGAGGCGCGGCTCACGCGCTTCTATCTCGACTATGCCGCGCGCGTGTTCGAGTACAATTGGGTGCGGATATTCGTCTTCTCCGGCATGAAGTCGTTCGGCATCACCGGTCGCTATCTCGACATCGTCCGGCGCGAGATCATCGAGCCGGCGGCGGCCGAGCTGCGCCACGATCTGAAGCTGCCTGACGCCAAGACCCATCCGCTCGGCGAACGCGAGACCGAGCTGTTCTGGGGCCTGCACGGCCGCATCTTCTATCTCGCCATCCGCAAGTTCATCTACGAGACGCCGATCCCACCCGATCTCGACGCGATCGTCCGCGACGCTGTCCAGACGTTCATGGACGGCGCGCGGGCGACGATGCCAAGGCTGCTCGTGCGCGACTGAGACGCGGCTACTTTGCCAGGCTCGGCAGATTGAGCCCGTTGGCGCGGGCGCAGTCGATCGCGATCTCGTAGCCCGCATCCGCGTGGCGCATGACGCCGCTCGCTGGATCGTTCCAGAGCACGCGCTCGATCCGCTTTGCAGCTTCCGGCGTGCCGTCGGCGACGATTACCATGCCGGCGTGCTGCGAATAGCCGATGCCGACGCCGCCGCCGTGGTGCAGCGAGACCCAGGTCGCGCCGCTGGCGCAATTGAGCAGCGCGTTGAGCAAATCGGACACCGCATCCGAACCGTCACGCATCGCCTCGGTCTCGCGGTTGGGGCTTGCCACCGAGCCGCTATCGAGACGGTAGCGCCCGATCACGATTGGGGCCTTGAGCTCGCCAGGAGCCTTGTTCAATCAAGTCTTGGAAACGGATCGGATGGAAGCGCGGCGATCGCCGCGGCCGGCAACGCATCGGCTTCGATTAGCGCAGCGGCCCTGGCGAGATCGCCGGCCATGTAGCGGTCGGCGCCCAGCGCAGGCACCTGTTCGCGAAGCGCGGCGATGACGGCGGCGAGCGGCGCGCTGGTCGCATGCGGCGCGCGCAGCGTGATGCCTTGCGCGGCGACCAGAAGCTCGATGCCGAGGATGGCGGCAAGATTGTCGGCCATATCCGACAGGCGCCGCGCGGCGTGCGCGGCCATCGAGACATGGTCTTCCTGATTGGCGCTGGTCGGCGTCGAATCGATCGAGCAGGCGAGCGCGCGCTGCTTGTTCTCGGCGTAGAGCGCAGCCGCCGTCACTTCGGCGATCATGAAGCCGGAATTGATGCCGGGATCGGGCGTCAGGAACGGCGGCAGGCCAAAATTGAGCGCGGGGTCAACAAGTGTCGCGATGCGCCGCTCGCTGATCGCCCCGATCTCCGATAGCGCCAGCGCGAGGGAGTCGGCGGCAAAGGCCACCGGCTCGGCGTGGAAATTTCCGCCGGAGACGATCTCGCCGGTCTCGACCAGGACCAGCGGATTGTCGGTGACGGCATTGGCCTCGACGATCAACGTGCGCGCGGCCTGCACGATCAGGTCGAGCGCCGCGCCCGCGACCTGCGGCTGACAACGCAGGCAATAGGGATCCTGGACGCGTTCATCGCCTTCGAGATGCGACAGGCGGATGTCGCTGCCGTCGAGCAGCGCGGTCAACGTCGCCGCAGCCGCGATCTGTCCGGCATGACCGCGCAGCACCTGAATTTCGGGGCGGAACGGCGCCGTCGACGCCATCGCCGCATCGACCGACAGCGCACCGGTGACCAGCGCGGCGCGCGCCAAGCGAAATGCACGCAGCACGCCGGAGATGGCGTAGGCGGTCGAGAACTGCGTGCCGTTGATCAGCGCAAGCCCCTCCTTCGGCCCGAGCGTCAACGGCGCGAGTCCGGCCGTGGCGAGCGCCTCGCTGCCGGGGACGATGTTGCCATCAACGATCGCCTGCCCTTCGCCGATCATCACCGCCGTCATATGCGCAAGCGGCGCGAGATCGCCGGAGGCGCCAACCGAGCCCTGCTGCGGCACCAGCGGATAGACGCGCCGCGCCAGCATGGCCTGTAACTGCTCGATCACCTCACGGCGCACGCCCGAGGCGCCGCGCCCGAGCGAGATGATCTTCAGCGCCATCATCAAGCGAACGATCGGCTCCGGCGTCGCCGGCCCGACGCCGCAGCAATGCGAGACGATGAGATTGCGCTGAAGCAGCGCGGTCTGATCGGGTGGGATGCGCTTCGAAGCCAGCTTCCCGAAGCCGGTGTTGATCCCGTAGACGGGGACGTCGGCTCGCGCGGCCTTTGCGACAATCTCGGCCGCCGCCTCGACGCGCGGCCAGAACGAGGAATCGAGAACGACGGGTTGTCCTGCAAGTACCCGCACGAGATCGTCGAGGCGCACCGCTCCCGGCTTGACGACGATCGCTGCGCCCTGCTCCGTCACTGTCCCCTCCACACCCGGCGGTGCAGCGGATTGAAGCCGATGCGGTAGACGAGCTCGGCGGGCCGCTCGATGTCCCAGATCGCGAGGTCGCACCATTTGCCGGCTTCGAGCGTGCCGATCTCATTGAGCATGCCGAGAGCCCGCGCGCCTTCACGGGTGACGCCGGCAAGGCATTCGGCCACCGTCATCCGGAACAGCGTCGCGCCCATGTTCATCGCGAGCAGGAGCGAGGTCAGCGGCGAGCTGCCGGGATTGCAATCGGTCGCGAGGGCCATGGGGACGCTGTGCTGGCGGAACGCCTCGACTGGCGGCTTCTGCGTCTCCCGGATGAAGTAGAATGCGCCCGGGAGGAGCACGGCCACGGTTCCGGCCTTCGCCATTGCCGCCGCGCCGGCCTCGTCCGTGTGCTCGAGGTGATCGGCGGAGAGCGCGGAGAATTTTGCGGCGAGCGCGGCACCGCCGAGGTTCGAGAGCTGATCGGCGTGGAGCTTGACCGGCAATCCGAATGCCCTCGCCGTCTCGAACACGCGCGCCGTCTGCTCAGCCGAGAACGCGATGCCTTCCATGAAGGCATCGACGGCATCGGCAAGGCCCGCCTTTGCGACTGCCGGCAGCATCTCCCTGCAGACGAGATCGATGTAGCGATCCTTGTCGCCGTCGGCTTCTACCGGCAGCGCGTGCGCGCCGAGAAAGGATGTACGGATCACGACCTTCCGCTGACGGCCGAGGTTGCGCGCGGCCGCGAGTTGCCGCATTTCGGTTTCAGTATCGAGGCCGTAGCCGGACTTGATCTCGACCGTGGTCGCGCCCTCGCCGATCAGCGCATCGAGCCGCGGCAGCGCGCCTGCGACGAGCTCGGCCTCGCTCGCCTTCAGCGTGGCAGCCACCGTCGAGACGATGCCGCCGCCGGCTCGCGCGATCTCCTCATAGCTTGCGCCCTTCAGGCGCAGCTCGAATTCGTGCGCGCGGTTGCCGCCATAGACAAGATGGGTGTGGCAGTCGACGAGGCCGGGCGTAATCCAGCGCCCCTCGCAATCGGTCCGCTTGATTGCGTCCGCATCCGCCGGAAAATCCGCCTGCGTGCCCGCATAAACAATGTGGCCGCCGCGCGTGGCGATCACGCCATGCTCGATCTCGCCGAGATCGGGACGATCGGCCCGCATCGTGGCGAGCCGGGCGTTATGCCAGATCCGGTCGAAGCACTCTGCCATGCAACGGTCCCTTCGCGGTTGTCCCTGCGCCCCGGGATGCTTGACTTATATGTCTAGACATATGATCGTGGGACGGTTCTGTCCAGCCGGCATGTAATCATGACCCGACTGCATTTCGCCTCCGCGCTCCTGCCCTCGGGCTGGGCCAATGACGTGCAGGTGGTGATCACCGCCGGCGCGATCGCGGAGGTGACGCCGGGCACAGCGCCGGCCGCCGGCGACGAGCGCCACGGAATCGCGCTTCCGGGACTTGCTAGCCTGCATAGCCACGCCTTCCAGCGCGGGATGGCGGGACTAGCGGAGCTGCGCGGCGACAGTACCGATACCTTCTGGACCTGGCGCGAGACGATGTACCGCTTCGCGCTGACGATGACGCCGGACGACGTCGCTGCCGTCGCGACGCTGCTCTATGTCGAGATGCTGGAGCAGGGTTTTACCCGCGTCGGCGAATTCCATTATCTGCATCATGATCGCGACGGCTCGCATTACGCCGACCTCGGCGAAATGGCCGCGCGCATTGCGCAGGCTGCCGAAGCTTCAAGCATTGGCCTTACGCTGCTGCCGAGTTTTTATGCGCATGGCTCCTTCGGCGGCGCGGCGCCGCATGACGGCCAGCGCCGCTTCATCTGCACGGTCGATCAATTCGCTGAGCTGATGGCTGCCTCGCACAAGGCGATCGCAGCATTGCCGGATGCCAACATTGGAATCGCGCCGCACAGTCTGCGTGCGGTGACGCCGGCCGAGCTTGCGGCGATCATTCCGCTCGCGGATGGCGGCCCGGTGCATATCCATGCCGCCGAGCAGGTGAAAGAAGTCGAGGATTGCCTGGCCTGGTCGGGCCGACGGCCGGTGCAATGGCTGCTGGAGCACGCGCCCATCGATCGGCGCTGGTGCCTTATTCACGCGATCCACACGACGAATGAGGAAGTGAGCGCATTCGCCAGGACCGGCGCGGTCGCCGGCCTCTGCCCCATCACCGAGGCGAGCCTTGGCGATGGCATTTTCCCGGCCCGCGAATTCGTCGGGGCCGGCGGCGCCTTTGGCATCGGCACCGATTCCAACGTGCTGGTCGGCATCGCCGACGAGCTGCGCCAGCTCGAATACGGCCAACGCCTTAGGCATCGCGAGCGTAATGTACTCTCCGGTGGCGCAGGCCGCTCGACGGGACGCACGCTGTTCGATCATGCGCTCGCGGGCGGCGCGCAGGCATTGGCGCAGGCGACAGTTGGCCTTGCGCCTGGCGCACGCGCCGACATCGTCACGCTCGACACCGCCCATCCGTCGCTGGCGGGACGCGCGCGCGATGCCGTTATCGATGGCTGGATCTTTGCCGCGGGCAGCGGCGCAATCGATTGCGTCTGGGCTGGCGGCCAGAAAGTCGTCGAAGGCGGCCGGCACAGACTGCGCCAGGCCGCGCGTGAGCGCTTCAACGCATCGGTGCGGAGGCTCGTCGCATGAGCCTTGCGACCAATGCAGCCGACCAGCCAACGCTCTACAAGCGCATCCGCGCCGACATCGAAAAACGCATCCTGACCGGCGAATGGCCGCCCGGGCATCGCATTCCCTTCGAGCACGAGCTGGTCGCACGCTACGGCTGCTCGCGCATGACGGTGAACAAGGCGCTGTCGGAGCTCGCGCAGGCCGACCTGATCGAGCGGCGGCGGCGCGCCGGCTCCTTCGTACGCCGGCCGCAGCATCTGTCGGCTGTGCTGAAGATCGCCGACATCCGTGCCGAGATCATTGCGCTCGGCCGCAGCTACGGCTATGAGCTGATCGGCCGAAAGCTGCGCGCGGCGACCGCGGCCGATCGTGACCGTCTCGGCGTGAAGAAGGCCGGCAAGGTGGTCGCGATCAACTGCCGCCACAGCGCCGACAATGTGCCCTTTGCCGTGGAGGACAGGCTGATCAACCTGTCGTCCGTGCCGAATGCTGCGACCGCGGATTTCTCGCGCGAGCCGCCCGGCTCGTGGCTGCTTCATCATGTCCCATGGACAGAAGCCGAGCATACGATCAGCGCCATCGTTGCGGATGATCGTACCGCGGAAGCGCTCAACATCGCAGTCGGCGCGCCCTGCCTCGTGATCGACCGCTACACCTGGCGCAGCGCGCGCACGATCACCGCGGTGCGCCTGCTCTATCCCGGTGACTCTCACCGCCTTGTCGCCCGATTCAAGGGAGGCTGAGAGAACGATGTCGGCACAAATCGTGCAACGCTTCGGGCAACGGGCCTTGTGGGCCGACATGAAGAGATCAACAGGACGTCAATCCATCGATCGGCAAGAGGACGACAATCATGCGTAGTTCGAAAGTATTTGCGACAATCATTGCCCTCGCGGCCTCCACTCCGGTGCTCGCCGACGACGTCAAGGTCGGCATCGGCATCTCCGGATGGACCGGCTTCGCACCGCTGACGCTCGCGAAGGAAGCCGGCATCTTCAAGAAGAACGGCCTCGACGTCACGATCAAGAAGATCCCGCAGAAGGACCGCCATCTCGCGATCGCCTCCGGTGACGTCCAGTGCGCGGCAACGACGGTCGAGACCTGGATCTCCTGGAACGCCAACGGCGTTGCGACCAAGCAGATCTTCCAGCTCGACAAGAGCTACGGCGCCGACGGCATGGCCGTGCGCAACGATCTCGCCTCGATCAAGGATCTGAAAGGCAAGACTGTCGCGGCCTCCGCGCCCGGCACTTCGCCCTATTTTGCCTTGGCCTGGATGCTCAAGAAGAATGGCCTCTCGGTGAAGGACGTCACCGTCGTGAACCTCGAGCCGGCTGCGGCTGCGCAGGCCTTCGTGTCCGGCCAGAACGATGCCGCGATGACCTATGAGCCCTACCTGTCGACGGTGCGCGCCGCGCCCGACAAGGGCAAGATCATCGCCACCACGCTCGACTATCCGATTGTCATGGATACGTTCGGCTGCACGCCAAAGTTCCTGACCGAGAACCCGAAGGCCGCCAAGGCGCTCGCCGACAGCTATTTCGAGGCGCTCGACATGATCGCCAAGGACCAGGCCAAGGCCTACGAGATCATGGGCGCCGACGTGAAGCAGACCGGCGAGCAGTTCGGCAACTCGGCAAAGTACCTGCGCTGGCAGGACAAGGCCGCGAACCAGAAATTCTTCGCCGGCGATTTCCTGACCTTCAACAAGGACGCCGCCGAGCTCCTGCTCGAGATCGGCATCATCAAGGCTGCGCCGAAGGTCGATGACCTCTTCGACGCGAGCTTCATCAAGTAAACTCTTGCAAGTGCCGGTCCCGCTGAGACGCGGGATCGGCACTTGATCGACTATTCGGATAGACAGTTTGATGCGCCCCCTGGATCCCGTGACATCGAAGCAGCGCGTGGCTTACGGCCTTGCGTTCTTCGTGCTGTTCGTTGCCCTCTGGTCCTGGGCGACGCTCGGCGGCCATGTGTCGAAAACCTTCCTCGCCAATCCGCTGACCATGGTGCAGGAGGGCTTTGACCTGCTGGCAAAGCAGGGATTCGTGTACGACATCGGCATGACGATCTGGCGCGTTGTCGGCGGCTTTGCGCTCGCGGCGATCATCGCGGTGCCGCTCGGCGTGCTGATGGGGGCTTACAAGCCCATCGAGGCGTTCCTCGAGCCGTTCGTCTCCTTCGCGCGCTATTTGCCAGCTTCGGCCTTTATCCCACTCCTGATCCTGTGGGCCGGCATCGGCGAATTGCAAAAGCTGCTCGTCATCTTCATCGGCTCGGTGTTCCAGGTCATCCTGATGGTCGCCGTCACCGTCGGCGCAACGCGGCGCGATCTGGTCGAGGCGGCCTATACGCTAGGGGCGAGCGACCGCGGCATCATCCGCCGCGTGCTGCTGCCCTCCTCCGCGCCCGAGATCGCTGAAATCCTGCGGCTGGTGCTCGGCTGGGCCTGGACCTACGTCATCGTCGCCGAGCTGATCGGCTCGTCCTCGGGCATCGGCCACATGATCACCGACAGCCAGGCGCTGCTCAACACCGGCCAGATCATCTTCGGCATCATCGTGATTGGACTGATCGGCCTCCTCTCCGACTTCCTGTTCAAGGCGTTCAACGCCTGGCTATTCCCCTGGAAGCTCGCATGACGACGCTCAAGATCGAACAGGTCTCGCGAACCTTCCCCGCGCGCCATGGCAACGCGCCGACCAGGGCGCTGGAGCCGACCAACCTCATCATCGGCAACAACGACTTCGTCACCATCCTCGGCCCCTCCGGCTGCGGCAAGTCCACGCTGCTGCGTATCGTCGCGGGGCTCGATCGTCCGACCAGCGGACGCGTCACGCTCGACGGGCGCGAGGTCACCGGCCCGGGCGCCGATCGTGGCATGGTGTTCCAGTCCTACACTCTATTCCCGTGGTTGACCGTGCGCGAAAACATCGCCTTCGGCCTGCGCGAGCGCGGCGTGCCGCAGGACGAACGGAACAAGATTGCTGATGCCTTCATCCGCCAGGTCGGATTGTCCGGCTTCGAAAACCACTGGCCAAAACAGCTCTCCGGCGGCATGCAGCAGCGCACCGCGATCGCCCGCGCGCTCGCCAATGATCCGAAAATCCTGCTGCTCGATGAGCCCTTCGGCGCACTGGACAACCAGACCCGCGCCTTGATGCAGGAAATGCTGCTTGGAATCTGGGAGCGCGACCAGAAGACCGTGCTGTTCGTCACCCACGACATTGAGGAGGCGATCTTCCTCGGCAGCCGCGTCATCGTCATGAGCGCGCGCCCCGGCCGGATCAAGGCCGAGATCAATGTGGACCTGCCGCATCCGCGCTCCTACAAGATCAAGACCACGCCCGAATTCGTCCAGTTGAAGGAACGGCTGGTCGAGGAGATCCGCACCGAGGCGCTGAAGGTTGCCGAACATGCCTGACACTCAGCCGCGCGCCAATGGCGAGCGCGTCCTCGCCGATCTCAATGCGCTCCGTGCCATCGGCACTTACAAGACCGGCGTGCACAAGCCGACCTTCTCCGAGCCGCACAGGCAGTCGCTGGATTGGCTGGTGCAGAAGCTGCCCGAGGCCGGTCTCTCCGCCGCGGTCGACGGCATCGGCAATGTCTTCGGCACCAGCGCCAAGCCAGGGCCGAAGCTGCTGGCCGGGTCGCACCTGGAAAGCCAGAACTACGCCGGCTGGCTCGATGGCCCGCTCGGCGTGGTCTATGCGCTCGAAGCCGCGCGCGTCCTCAATGCCGATCCCTCGCTCAAGGGCGCCGTCGAAGTCGCCGCCTGGTGCGACGAGGAAGGGCATTTCGGCCATTTCCTCGGCTCGCGCTCCTATGTCGGCCAAGTGACCGAAGCCGATATCGACGCCGCGCGCGACCGCACCAGCGGCCGCGCCATGCGCGAGGCTCTCGCCGACATGGGGCTCTCGGGGCGGGCGCGCGTCACCGCGGAACCGGGACGGCATGTCGGATATCTGGAGGCGCATATCGAGCAGGGCGACACGCTCGAGAGCGGACGCCTTGCGATCGGCGTCGTGACCTCGATCGTCGGCATCTGGCAATACCGGATCAGCTTCGTCGGCGAGCAGAACCACGCCGGCACCACCCGCATGGCCGCGCGGAAAGATGCCGGCCTGGCGCTGGCCAAGTTCTGCGTGGCGATCGACGAACGTTTCCCGGGCGCTTGTGGCCCGCGCACGGTCTGGACCACCGGCCGCATCACGCTCGATCCCGGCGCACCGAGCATCATTCCGGGCGGAGCCGAAATGCTGTTCCAGATTCGCGACGACGATCCTTCCGTCATCGCGCGGCTGGAGGATCTGCTGCGCACCATGGCGGACGAGGTCAACGCGAAGGGTCCCTGCACCGTCTCCGTGGAGAAGCTGCGCACCGGCGCACCAGCGATGATGAATTCTGGCTTTCAGGACGCCATCGAAGCCGCGAGCAAGGCTCTCGCGGACGGACGGTCCATCCGCATACCGAGCGGCGCCGGCCACGATGCGCAGATGCTTGCGACCATCATGCCCGCAGGCATGCTGTTCGTGCCGTCGATCGGCGGCATCAGCCATCACTGGACCGAGAACACCGCCGACGCAGACATCGTCACCGGCGCCCAGGTCTTCGTCGACGCCTGCCGGCGGATTCTGGGCGGCTAGAGCATGTTGTCTTTTAGCGGAATCTGGATTCCCAGATGGGGCAATTTCTGATTCAAACTCCATGCTGGCGAACGGAGGCCAGCATGGATGACGCGACCGTTTTCGGAA